>JBEBIK010000226.1:0-4063 GCA_040080445.1 Pseudobdellovibrio sp. | reverse complement strand
GGTCTAGGCGCTGGTATTAAATACGCATCAACTAAAATTACCAATGGCAACTTAGATGAGTTTATTAATTCGCAAGCCATTAATCTCACCAAAGAGTTTGGTGAGCTCAAAGGCAGCGTTATGAAAGCTGGCCAAATGCTCTCGATGTACGGAGAACATTTCTTACCCGCTGAAGCTAATAAAATTCTTAAAACACTACAGTCGGACTCTCCTGCCATAGCTTGGCCCGTAATGCAAAAACATTTAAATGAATATCTTGATGAAGAGCTTATTGCAGAGCTTGAAATCAACCCTGACTCCATTGGCTCAGCCTCTATGGGGCAAGTTCACTCGGCTGTGATTCGTGCCACAGGTGAAAAGATTGCACTTAAAATTCAATACCCTGATGTAGATCTGGCTATAGATTCCGATGTAGCTGCGCTTAAAAAAATTCTTTCGCTCTCTAAAATTTTACCTAAAGGTTTAGATTTAAGCCAAGTTTTTGAAGAAATAAAAACCATGCTGAGACAAGAGCTCGATTACACTTTAGAAGCCCAGCAAACTATTGCTTACGGTAAGCTCGTAGAAAACGACGAACGTTTTGTTGTACCTAAAGTTTACAGTCGGTACTCGAATTCAAAAGTTTTAGCCACTGAATATGTCGATGGTTTAAAAGCCGATCACGTATTAGTACAAAACATCTCGCAAGAAAGACGCAATCGTCTTTCAGAAAATTTTATTGAGCTCTACTTTAAAGAAATATTTGAATGGAATTTGGTGCAGACGGATCCGCATTTAGGTAATTATAAAATTCAATTAGATCCAAACGGCAGAAGTAACGACCGTTTAGTATTACTCGATTTCGGTGCGACGAAAAAATTTAACGAAGTTTTTATTACGCACTACCGAAAAATGATTAAGGGCTCTATTCAAAAAGATGAACCACTATTTTTTGAAGGCGCGAGAGGCTTAGGCTTCGTGATTAGTAGCGATTCTGCTGAGTACATCGAAACCTTTAAAAACTTCTGTTACGAGACAGTTGAGCCTTTCGCCCCTGAAGGCAGCTACCAATGGAAGGCTAATGATCTGCCAAATCGCGTGATTAAAAAAGCAATTCAGTTTAAAAATTTCGATTTACGTTCGCCTCCTCGAGATATCTTATTTTTAGATCGTAAAACTGGGGGAGTATTTATATTTTTATCGGTTTTAGGGGCACTTATTAACGCTCGAAAAATTATTGATCCTTATTTAAATAAAGTTTAAGCTCCTCTCATGAAAACCAAAGCCGCCAATTTTCTTTATATTTTATGGGTTTACACCCTATTGGTTATTCTGTGGGGCGCATGGGTGCGCATATCGCATTCGGGCGATGGCTGTGGCGATCACTGGCCTTTATGTGGCGGCGAGTTTATTCCTGAATTCACAGAAAAAAAAACTTGGGTAGAATATTTTCATCGTATGATGAGCGGATTGTACGGCTTAGTTGTTATTTATATTTTTTTTCATTTCAGAAAAACGACCAATACACTCATCAAAAAACTTAATTGGCTGCTGCTAATTTTTATGACGTCTGAAGCGCTATTAGGAGCGGCTCTTGTAAAAGGACAACTTGTTACAGTCGATGACTCTGTCTTAAGGCTTTTTGTAATGTCGCTGCACCAAATAAATAGCTTTATGTTAACGGGCGTAACCTATTTATTTTACTTATGCCTTAAACAAAATAAATCTGAAGTTAAGTTTAACTACCCGTGGCTACTTGTTGGTTTTGTGTGTTTACCTTTAACTGGCGCTATTGCCTCTTTATCGACAACTTTATTTCCGAGCATTTCTTTATGGCAGGGCATTTTGCAAGATTTTGCTGGCGGCGACACTCACCTATTTATTAAACTCAGAATATTGCATCCAATTATTGCGACTGTTCTGTCTTGTAGTTTTATTGCTTGGTGTTTTCAGAAAAATTTAAACAGATTAGCTTTTGAGTTTATGTTTGCGGTATTTATTGGGGTTATAACGTTATTAACGCTTTCGCCAGTTTATTTAAAGCTTGCTCACTTATTAATTGCTCACGTGCTCTGGGCAAGATTACTTTATACGTTGGTTAATTTGCCAGACTCTAATAAGCGATAAAGAAATTTAATTTGTTCATTAACTGAAATAATTTCCATCATTTCATATTGCAAATCGTAGTCGTAAATCAAATAAGCTGAAAAAGCTCCAATGACAGCCTCTGGCCCGTTTAAACTTTTAATAAAAGTGTCGCGCTGAAGTGGGTCTGAAATATGACTGCTAACCCATCTTACCAAAACTTCGCTTAAGGCCACATACTTTGCTCGCAAACTATCATCTAAAACTTTATCTTCACGAACAACAGTGCCTTCCATGCTTGAAACTAAATCTTCGGTTTTAATCGTACTTAAATTAAGCTGGGCCTTTCCTTGCCCCGCCATAAACACCAGCATAGTGCCGTCAGCCCTGCGCTCAATAACCTGAGGCACGGCAAATCCTGCGATAGGTCTTATTTCAAAAGAGCCTTCAGGCACAAAACAGAGCGCGATTGGAATACCTAATTGAATGGATTGGTTCACCATTTCAACGTATCTGGGCTCAAATATATTTAGAGGTTTCGTCGTATTCGGAAACAAATTGATATTTGTTAATGGAAATATAAAGAACTTTTTAGCTTCGGTAGACACGCTTGCTGCACCTCTATATTAGTGTATTATGATTGCATGCAAAGAATCATCTTTTTTGATGGGATCTGTTTATTATGTAATAGTTTTGTTAACTATGTGTTTAATAATGATAATAAACACCAGTTTAAATACTCAGCATTACAGTCTAAAACGGCCTTTGATTTACTCCCCCAAAGCGACCTAAAACTGGATAGCATCGTCTATTTTGAAGATAATAAAACCTATAAAAGATCTACGGCGGTCTTAAGAATTATGTTTCATTTAGGTGGGGCTTGGCCCTTGATAAGTGTTACTTTGGCAATTATTCCAACACCTATTCGCGACTTTATTTATAACTTTGTGGCTAAAAACAGATACCAAGTTTTTGGTAAAAGCGAAACTTGTAGACTTCCTACGCCAGAAGAAAAACAATACTTTTTAGACTAATTAATCAGTGAAATAAAGAACTTATCGCCCGCAGTTAAATTGATTTTTTTAATTTCATCGATACCAAACCAGCCCGACAAATCGTGATCCACCAATGCAAACTCAGGTTCAAAATCGATATTAACACCCCAAAGATAAATTTTAATATCGCGTTTAGGATATCTATGTAAATGCTCGCCAATAAATCTCATCTCAAACGAACCTAGGTCAAAACTGAGCTCTTCAATAATTTCACGAACCAAAGCCTGCTGTTGAGTCTCATTAGCCTCAATTTTACCGCCTGGAAATTCCCAGTCGCCGGCCCCTGACTCAGCTGGACCTCGACGTGCTAGCATGTACTTTGAGGTCTTAACATTGTACAAAGCTAAGGCTACGACCTGGGTAAATGTGTTATTTGTTACATTCTCACTAGCTGACATCAAATTACTTTGATAAATTATTAAGGTGAATGCAATCAATTACTTAGCACCAAATAAGGGAACTCCACTTAAATGCTAGATTTTCAAAACTCCTATATAATTATCTTATTAGCAGGTATCAGCCTGTTTTTATACGGTAGCTCGATGGCTTCAACCAGCCTCGAAAAATTAATGGCCACCAAAATTACGAGCTTGATGAATAAAGTTTCATCATCTCAGTTTTTATCGATAGGTGTAGGTGTTGGCCTTACAACTCTTTTGCAAAGTTCGGGTGCCGTAACAAGTATGCTTGTTGGCCTTGGCCGTGCACGTGTAATTAAACTACCGCAAGTGATGGGTATCATTATTGGTACTGCAATTGGGTCTACGCTCACGGTACAATTAATCTCTTTTGATTTAAGCGCTTACGCATTTCCGGTATTTACTCTTGGTTTTTCTATTTTCTTCTTTGCTAAAAAACCCGCCATTAAAAATTTAGCCACAGTGCTAATGGGCTTTGCGTTATTATTTGTGGGTTTAAAAATGATTTCCACAAGCTCTCACTAC
>JBEBIK010000225.1:0-4088 GCA_040080445.1 Pseudobdellovibrio sp. | reverse complement strand
ATTCTGAAGGAGCTTTGAAATTAGAAGATATTCCAATTGAAAAACTTAATGAAAAACAAAATATTTGTTTAGAAGTTTTAAAAACTAAAAAACCTTATATAAATTCTGCGGGCGTGCAAAATGAGATTTCTTCTTGGAAATTTCCTTTAATATTTTTAGATTTTGAAACCATTAATCCTGCGATACCTCGTTATATTGGAACAGGCCCATTCACTCAGGTGCCATTTCAGTTTAGCGTACATATTTTAAACTCAATCGACTCTGAGACGACTCATCATGAATTTTTGTATGATCAAAACACTGACCCACGTGCGGATTTAATTCCCGAACTCATCAATGCCTGCAAAGGTGAGGGTAGTGTTGTGGCTTATTACGGCCAATTTGAGTCGGCCCGCATTCAAGATCTCGAAGAGTTTGCTCCTAATTTTAAAAACGAACTTAAACACATTCGTGATCGTATCGTGGATCCACTCCCAATTTTCCGCGAACACATTTACTTTCCAGAATTTACTGACAGCTACAGCATTAAAAGCGTAGGGCCGGCTGTTTTAGGCGATGAGTTTAGTTACGAACATATGAAGGTTGGAGATGGCTCTGCGGCACAAAGAGCTTTCGAAGAGCTTATTTCGCCAACAACTTCTGGGCCTCGCAAGGAAGAGCTGCGTCTAGCCATGCTCGAATACTGCAAAAAAGACACCTTGGTGATGGTAGAACTGGTCAAGTGGCTCTATAAGTGCTAGTTTTAGAGGGTTTAATTACGTAAAGGAAATCCTCTATGCATAAGAATCAAGGCCCGGTTTATTACAACGACTACTTAATGTTAGATCAGTTCTTAGATTGCCAAAAACCTCTGAGCAAAAAATTTGCTAGCGCTGAAAACCCTGAAGCTCACGACGAAACACTATTTATCGTGGTACACCAAGCTTATGAATTATGGTTTAAGCAAATGCTTCACGACCTTAATTCGGTTTTAGCTATTTTTGCAAAAAACAAAGTAGAAAACTCAGATGTGGGCACGATTGTGCACAGGCTCGAAAGAATTCGTAAAATTCAAAATTTAATTAGCGGTCAACTCGAAGTTCTTGAAACCATGACTCCTATGGATTTTTTAGAATTCAGAAGTTTGTTAATTCCAGCTTCTGGTTTTCAAAGTATGCAATTTCGTGAAATTGAAATCAAATTAGGCTTAGGCACACATAATCGCCAAAATGTAGACCGCGAATTTTTCTCAGGCCGCCTAAGCCAAAAAGATCGCGATAAATTGACAGCCCTTGAAGGCAGCCCTAATTTGTTTCAATTTCTAGAAGAGTGGCTTGAACGCACGCCATTTACAATTTCAAAAGAATTTAATTTTTGGAATGAGTATCAAGCTGCTGTTCAGCTTATTTTACAAGAAGATGAACAAACGGTGATGTCGAACATTGCCAATCTTTCCGAACAGCAAAAACAAATGCAAATCGAAAACTTAAAAGTAACTCGCGAAACCTTCGATAGCCTTTTTAGTGACGAAGCTCACCAAAAAGTTGTCGATGCTGGCGGGCGAAAGCTATCTCGTAAAGCTACGCTTAATGCTTTATTTATTATGCTTTACCGTGACGAGCCTTTATTAACCCTGCCATTTCAAATGATGACTCTCATGATGGACATCGATGAAAACTTCACAACATGGCGCTATCGTCACGCGCTTATGGCGCAACGTATGTTAGGCACTAAAATTGGAACGGGCGGTTCTTCGGGGCACGCTTATTTAAAAAAAGCTGCCGATAATAACCGCGTATTTCTAGATCTTTTTAATTTATCGACATATTTAATACCGAGCAGTCGTTTACCTAAAATTCCTACAGAGATTAAGAAACAATTAAATTTTAATGTATAAAAAATATTATCAACGTTTTTTAGAGGCCAATAAAGGTATTCAGCATTACGCGGCTCATAGTCATCACTATTGGCCTGATGTTACTCGTGATGCCACTCTTCAGTACTGGGACGACTCTGCAAAAATGGTCGATGACAAATGGAATCATTTTTTTGGAGTTAAAATCCCGCAGGCGCAAAAATTAATTGCTGAGGTTTTGCATTTAGCGGCTCCGGAACAAATTGTATTTGCACCGAATACCCACGAGTTTGTTTATAGATTGCTGTCGTGTTTAGATTTAAACAAAGAAATTAAAATATTAACCACTGATTCTGAGTTTTATAGTTTCGAACGCCAAATCAATAGACTTGCTGAGTCTGCAAATATTCATATTGATAAAATTTCTACACAGGACTTTGCAAGCTTTGAAGATCGCTTTATCGAAAAAATAAAATCACAAGAATATGACATGATATTTTTAAGCCACGTATTTTTTAATTCAGGCGTAGTAGTGCAAAATCTAGAAAAAATTGTTAACGCCGTTAAAACTCCTAATACGATTATTGCCATAGATGGCTACCATGGTTTTATGGCCATCCCCACAGACCTACGCTATATGCAAAATCGAATTTTTTATATTTCAGGCTCTTACAAATATGCTCAAGGTGGCGAGGGCTGTTGTTTTATGTATGTTCCGCCTAAGTGCGAACTGCGTCCAATTTATACAGGTTGGTTTGCAGGCTTTTCAGACTTGGCTGCTAAAGGTGGAGAAGTTACTTACACCAACGACGCCTACAGATTTGCGGGCTCTACGATGGACTTTACATCCCTTTATAGGCTCATTTCAGTATTAGAATTATTTAAAAAAGACAAAATAACAGTAGAGACCATTCATGAGTATGTCTTAAAGTTACAAACTAATTTTAGAGCGATGTTAAACAATGTTAATCATCCAGTACTAAATGAAAAAAATATTTTACATTTAGATTTTAATAAACACGGACATTTTTTTGCTTTCGAAACAGGAAGTAACGATATAGCTAAAAAATTGCACGACGAGCTTTACGCACGCAATATCAGAACCGATTACCGAGGTTCTAGATTGCGTTTTGGTTTTGGTCTATACCAAGAGGAAAGCGTTAACATATAAGATGGCAAAACAGTTTAAAAAAAACTTTAAGCTTGAATCTACTTTTAAACCAGCTGGCGACCAGCCTAAGGCCATAGAAACTATGGTCGAAAACTTCACTAAGGGTTTAAAGCATCAAACTCTACTGGGCGTAACGGGTAGTGGTAAAACTTTTTCTATGGCTCATGTTATTGAACAGATGAATATGCCAGCCATAGTGTTAGCGCCAAATAAAACTTTAGCAGCTCAGTTGTATTCTGAATTTAAAGAGCTGTTTCCTCACAATGCAGTTGAGTATTTTGTTTCATATTACGATTACTACCAGCCAGAAGCTTATATTCCTTCCAGCGATACCTACATCGAAAAAGACTCAGCCATTAACGAACAGATCGATCGCATGCGCCATTCGGCCACACGCTCTTTATTTGACAGACGAGATGTTATTATCGTGTCTTCGGTTTCGTGTATTTACGGTTTAGGTTCGCCAGAAGCCTATGAAGGCATGATGATTCAAGTTGCTAACGGAGATAAACTTAAGCGTGATGATTTTTTAAAAGATTTAATTCGTATACAGTACAATCGTAATAACGTCGATTTTTCGCGTGGTAATATTCGCGTGCGTGGTGATGTGGTCGAAGTGTTTCCACCTTACGAAGAAGACCGTGCTTTAAGGTTTGAGTTTTTTGGAGATTTTGTCGAAAAAATTTGTTGGATAGACCCTCTCACGGCTCAGATCTATGAAGAGCTTGATCAAATCGGAATTTACCCTGGTTCACATTACGCAACGGGCGACGACAATATTAAAAATGCCATAAAAACTATTCAAATAGAGCTGCAAGAGAGAATTAAAGATCTCAATCACAATATTAAGTTTTTAGAAGCTCAAAGAATTGAGCAAAGAACATACTACGACATCGAAATGATGGAGCAAATCGGTTTTTGCCAAGGTATCGAAAACTATTCCCGCCACTTAACTGGTCGTGGACCAGGTGAACCACCTCCAACATTACTCGAGTACTTCCCTAAAGACTTTATCACTTTTATAGATGAGTCGCATGTGACGGTTCCGCAAATCGGCGGGATGTATCGTGGAGACCGCGCCCG
>JBEBIK010000224.1:0-4109 GCA_040080445.1 Pseudobdellovibrio sp. | reverse complement strand
AGAGACAGATTCAGGGATTGCGCCAGTTGGCCCTGAAGGTTTAAGAAAATTTAAACAAACTTACAAAAAAGCATTAACACGTTATATCTCGTCTGGAACTTACAATCCAAACGATCCTGTAATTGTGCCCATTAGAAGAGACTACCAGTATCGTTCGGTTAAGAAAACTCAACAGCCTCATACAAAAGCAGTGGTCATTTATATGATGGACGTATCGGGCTCAATGGGCGATGAGCAAAAAGAAATCGTTAGACTTGAATCTTTTTGGATTAATACTTGGCTTAAAAAACATTATAAAGGTTTAGATACTCGTTTTATTATTCATGATGCTTCTGCAAAAGAGGTTGATGAAGATACATTCTTTAAAACCAGTGAATGGAATATCTATCCGTTTCATTTCAGTGACGGCGATAACTGGAGCGGTGAAGATACTCGGGTATGTTTGTCTCTATTAAAAGAATTTTTCTTACCTAATGTGAATGTATTTTCTTACGGACAAGTGGAGAGTAAGTATGGCAGTGGGCAATTTCTAAAAGATTTGCAAAAAGAGTTTACAAATGACGATCGATTAACACTCAGTCAAATTGAAGGCCGAGATAAAATTTTATCTTCAATTAAAGACTTTTTAGGTAAAGGTAAATAAAGCATGGCTAATTTAACTTTAGAACTGGAAGCCGAACGTAAACGAATTTGTCAAATTGCTAAAGACTGCGGACTTGATTGTTTTGAAACTGTTTTTGAATTGATTAACTACGATCAAATCAGTCAAATTGCTTCGTACGGGGGTTTTCCAGTGCGTTATCCACATTGGAAATTCGGTATGGAGTACGAACAGCTTTCGAAATCTTATGAGTACGGATTATCTAAAATTTATGAAATGGTGATCAATACAGATCCTTGTTATGCCTACTTAATGGAAGGCAACTCAATGATGGATCAAAAATTAGTAATGGCTCATGTGTATGGTCATTGCGATTTCTTTAAAAATAATGTTTGGTTTTCTAAAACAAATCGCAAAATGATGGATCAAATGGCTAATCATGCTACTCGCATCAAGCGTTACATCGATCGCTATGGTTATGATGAAGTTGAAAGGTTTATTGACACTTGTTTAAGTTTAGAAAATTTAATTGATCGTCATAGTATCTTAAATGGTCCACAAAAAATGACAGAAGAACTAGCAAAGCCAGCTAACGATGATTTTTTATTTAAAGTCGAAAAATCGTATATGCGTAATTACATTAATCCTCCTTCTTATGTTGCAGATCAAAAGCAAAAGCAAGACGAAAGAAATTCTAGCAAAACTATATTTCCTTCGGCTCCAGTACGCGACGCACTTTCTTTTTTAATTCACTACGCGCCGTTAGAAGACTGGCAGCAAGATATTTTAACTATCGTTCGAGATGAGTCTTATTACTTTGCCCCACAAGGTATGACAAAAACTTTAAATGAAGGTTGGGCTTCATATTGGCACTCACATATGATGACTCGTTATATTTTAAACGATTCAGAAATTATTGATTTTGCCGATCATCATGCGGGCACTATGTATATGCAAATGGGCGGATACAATCCTTATAAAGTGGGCATTGAGTTATTCCGCGATATCGAAGAGCGTTGGAACAAAGGCCGTTTTGGCAGAGCTTGGGATGAGTGTGATGATGTTCGCGAAAGAAAAAACTGGAATAAAAATACTAATTTAGGGCGAGATAAAATTTTTGAAATTCGTAAAATTTATAACGATGTAACCTTCATCGACGAATTTTTAACAGAAGACTTCTGCGTTCGTAATAAAATGTTCGTCTACAAGATGAACAAAGAAACCGGAAAATTCGAAGTCGATACCCGTGACTTTAAGGCTATTAAAGCTCAGTTATTGTTTCAAATGACTAATTTTGGGCAGCCGATCATTAAGATAGAGAATGCGAATTTTGAAAATAGGGGCGAACTTTTGCTTCAACATACCCATGAGGGGCTAGACTTGCAGCCTAATTATATGGACGCCACTATGAAAAACCTCTTTAAGCTTTGGAAGAGACCCGTTAATTTGGTTACAATCATGGATAACGAACCGCAGCTTTTCAGATTCGATGGAAACGACTATACAAAACATAGTTTATCGGATGATAAGAGCATAGATGGAGTTCAGCAAGAACTGCCAAAAACGTAGTTGTTACTTAAATTATTTTAGTTAAGGAGAACCACCCTTGTCTAACAAAGACCGTGTTTTAGTTTATTCGACTGATCCGAAGGATCAGGCTTTGCTATCTGGTGAAGGCGAAAAACAAAAAAAAATTGCGGCTCAGAAATCTCTCGTCGATACAAATAAGTTCGTTGTGGTTTTCCGTATTGAAACTCAAAGTCGAGGCGGCAAAACAGTTACCGTGCTTGATAAATTTCCGGCGCACGAAACTTTCTTAAAAGAATTAACAAAAGAACTTAAATCTAAATGTGGCGTTGGCGGCTCTTACAAGCTTGAAGGTCAATTCGGATTGATCGAAGTTCAAGGTGATAAACGCGATGCCATTAAAAAAATCTTAGATGCAAAAAAAATAAAGTATAAAGGGATGTAGTAGTGAAAAAAAAGATAGTCATCGTAGACGATTTCGAAGAGAGCTGTCAGTTAATGGTAGAAATTCTTTCTACTGAATTTGACTGCAAATATATTTGCCAGCCTGAAAAAGCTTTAGAGCTCATTCACTCAACAAAGCCTGATCTTATATTAATGGATTACAAAATGCCCTATGTAACAGGTGTTGAGCTATGCAAAATTATTAAAGATATTCCGACTTTAAAACAGATTCCAATTATTTTTATTTCGGGCGCAGTAACTTCTGACGAAAGAATTGAAACTCTAGAGTCTGGTGGCGATGATTTCTTGTCTAAACCATTTCATCCCAAAGAATTGTTACTCAGAGTTCAGAAGAGATTAAAAAATTATACCGTTGATGAAGTGGTTTATTTAACTGCAAGTAATATCAAAATAAATTTAAACTCGCGCCAGTGCCACCTCGACAATCGCGAAGTTCTATTAACTCCCAAACAATTTGAAATTTTAAAACTATTAATCGAAAACAAAGCCCAAGTGGTATCTCGTCAGTTATTTATGAATGAAATTTGGGGCCATTCTGATGTAACTCCACGGAATGTGGATTCACAGATCAATTACCTGAAGAAAAAGCTTGAAGGATTTTTGGGACATATCACATCTGTACCTGGTTTTGGTTACCGACTAGATTCAAACTAATAAGAAATTAGAAGAAGTTGGAATTTCTCGAGAGCAAGCAGAGGCTCACATTCAAATTTTTTCAGAAATAGTTGAGGGTGAATTGGCAACAAAACAAGATTTAAGCTACGCAGTTGAAAAACTTGAGCATAAGATGCTTCAAATGGAGTATCGACTTATTATTAAAATAGGCACTATTGTTACTATTGCTATAGGCGCTTTTGCTACTCTAATTAAATTAATCTAATAGAAACTAAACTCTTTTCCAAATAGCATATTTACGAAATTCATCGGTATTTTCGAATTCTAATTCGAGATTACCGTTTTCTATTTTGAATTTACGCACTAATGTTTGGCCTTCGTAATCAGGGCGAACCGACATATTCACTTGGTGAATAATTTCATCGTTAGTAACGACGTAAGTTCCAGAGTAGGCCACGATATCGGTAAATACTTCTGGTTTTTCTTTAAAGCGCATAATTACGCTCATGTAGCCAGTTTCAGAGTAGTGAATAGTACCTGAAAACCATTCCGAAATAGGCTCAAAAGCTTTACCATTTTTGTAAGAGTAACCGTATTCAACAACTTTGTAAGTTCCAGCGATATTAATCATGGTGTTAACTTATTCTAAGAGGCTTGCTATTTCAAGTTCGGGTTTTTAAATCTTTTGTGCCTTATCATGATAAGAATCTAAAAAGAAAAACAAAATACCAGTAAAGAACCCACCAAGGTGCGCTAAGTAGGAGTTATTTGAATATAATAAAGAAAAAAGCAGTTGATAAAAAATAAATACACCTGCGTATTGTATGGCTGTGAAGCTAACAATTCCCCTACGACTTATAACGAACAGAAGTCTTTTCGGAAACCTCAAAACGTAAAACCC
>JBEBIK010000223.1:0-4189 GCA_040080445.1 Pseudobdellovibrio sp. | reverse complement strand
TCATGTTTTTTTCACTCAAAGTATTTTCTGCAACAAATGATTATGCAAATTTACCATTTTTAGATCAAAATATTAAATTCGGCATAGGAATGACCTATTCTAAACTCGAGGCCAATTCTGATGTTGGTAATTATTTTTTATTATCTCAAGCTAATCCACGTATTGAGATGAGTTATAGCACTGCTATTATAGATTTGTATCGACATAAATTTACCGCAGCATATTTACAAGAAGTATTTAGAACAGAAAATCCATCTTTGGTGATTAAAACCATTGAACCTCAAGGCTCTGTTTACCTATCATGGCAACCGATGTGGTATAATGAAAGTCAGCTATTTGTTAAGTACTTTAAATTTGCATTTAAAAATTCTTCGGTAGCTTCAGAATTACCAGATACTTTTAATATTGTTGGAGATATTGCTAATCGCTATGCTTTAGAAGCCGGTGTTGGGTTTACATGGTATGCTTTAACAGTATCGAAGTTTCCGCTCGGGCTAGACGCAGAAATTTTATACTCTCAGACTTTATTTGATCATTCTAAAGTAAGTATTTATAACGGTTTTGCCTATAGATTTGGTCTTGATTTCGAATTTAAAAAACGAACACTATTTTCGGGTTGGGGATTTAGAGCTTTTTATGAATTTGAAGAAATCAAAAATCAATACAGTCAGTCAGTCAATAAGCAGATAGGTGTAATCTTAAATAAGGCTTTCACGTTTTAATACTTTAAAATAAATACATTAATGTGATGCTTGGGTATTGATCGCTCACATTTTTTTGAACTGCGGTATTATCTGTTATATCGGTTTTGTAACGTATTCTACGAGTTGAATATTTGGCACCGACATGTAACTGGTCACCAATGTGTTCAACATAACCAATTCCAGCTTCAAAGCCTTCACCATTAGTCCAACGCCCAAGTTTGGCCAATACGTCATAGTTAAATAAAACAAAAAATCCATTTTCAGCATAGTAGCCAGCCACGGGGCCGTAAGCTTGGCCCGATTGCGACTCATTTTCATTGCGAGATTCAATAGTATAACGCCCACCGAATGTAGGGCCACTGCGCACCAAATATAAAACTTCGAGGCTTAACTTATTGTTGTAGGTGGCTCCGCCATTGATATCTGAACCCTGCGAAACCGAAGCATTCATTTGTGCCATAATCGAGTGCATACGAGGCGCTAAGGTGGCGTGGGCTTGAGCCGATAAAAGTAGAATGAGAACCAATCTTTGAATGAAAGACATTAAGTTATTAAAGAATTTTATAGTAGATTTGTATATACAAAAAAAGAGACTTTAACTAATCAGATCTTAGTAAAGCTAGCCATAGGGCTAGCTTTACTGTTTTCGAGCCTTTAGAAATTAAATTTTAGTTCAATATTTCCGATAAGTTAGCGATGTTCAGTCACTTCAAAAAGACTTCATTTATTCTGACTCTTTTATTTAGCAATATAATTTTTGCTGGTGATATAACTTATTTAACGGGGTTCGAAAATAGTTTAAGTAAACTTACTTCATTTCAATCTTCGATGAGCTTCAGGCAACACGATTGCCCGATAAAACCAACGCCAATATGCCCAAGTATTATTGAAGACTTAGTTAAAGATGACATGACAGATCGTGCACTTATTATTGAGTCACGTGCGCCAATTTGTAAGTCGATGATAGCTGAGGCTCGCAAAAAAAAGTTTACGCTTTATAATAATGCGGTAAACGCTCAGAAGTTTTATGAAAATGGAAGATTTGGTTATTTAGGCGATTACTCGCACTCAGTTATTAAATCATGCATTAAATCAAACACTTCCAGCGAAGTTGATCAGATTTCTAAATTTTATTATTACAATGCCAGACTTAATCAAGGCGCAACTAAAATTACTCAAGAGAGATTTTTAATAGCTAAATTATTAAAAACTTCAACACCACCTTGTCCAAATAACGATATGTTAGCGGCAGCCAGCAAAGTATGTGAAGTTTCAAAAAGTTGTGCTAGCGAAATAGATATTAAACAATTCTCTAGCAAAGTAGAAAAAGATGAAGAATTGTACTCTGCAATTGTTGATCAGCTTAAAGCGTTTCCGCAAAATTGCGAACAAAATGAAAAGTGCAAATCAGAACGATCTTCATTAAGTGCTTCGCTAATGGGTTTAATTAAACTCAATCCTTGGTTTTTAAACGAAAGCTTTAAAAGTGAAAAAAGAAAATTCACCACAGAGCAAAGATTAAAATCTTATCTCACTTTAACCGATAGAAACTTATCTCGTTTAGAGAAGAAAATTTCAGAAACTTCAGATTGTATTCATGGAAAAGTATCAGAAAAATGTGGGCTTGATGATATGCGCGAGGTGCTGAGTTATACACCTGAAATGCCTGAAGTTTATGTAAAAAATCGAGTTGAAAATCAACTTTCAAGTTTAATGCAGGTGCAGTCTTGTTTAGAAGATGGATCTCTAGATCGTAATCGTGTAGGTCAAATCATGAATGATACTTATGTTAACGTAGGTTTAACAGTCGCTACACTAGGGCTTGGAGCCTTAGCAAATTCAGCGCGCTTAGCTTCGTCAATTTCGTATGGTCGTGCCACAAGAGTATTGGCTGAGTCTTTGAATTTATCTTTCGATATTTACAGTGCTGCAATCTCTGCAAAAGAAACTATTGATGCGTGTAATGCTAATAAGCTGTCATTTCAATTTCAGGGATTAAACGAAAAAGAAGTATGCGAAAGTTCGGGTAGCTCTCTGAGCCCAGCAAATCGTAAAGAAGGTTCATGTTTAGTGAGCACAGGGTTTACGGCTTTTGGTGCGTTGGTGGCAATGCCAGGTGGGGCCCGTGTATTTAAATTAATGAAAGAAGCTGGTTATATAAAACCTCAAAACATAGATGTTGCAGCACAACCCACAAGAGATGCTGTTGAAGTCTTGCCACTAACTCTAGCCGCCACCGCATCCACAAGCACGCGAGCTACAACGACAGCAACTCATACTCCAGCTGTCGGTACTCGTCCGCAAGCTAGAAAAGAAGACCTAGCAATTTCATCGAATGAGCGGCGTGCGCCAGGTGCGAGTTCTAGTTCGGGTGCAAGAGTTGCTACCCAAATTGAAGGAAAAATTGGCGAGCCAATAAGTATTGCAACTGTTCCGAATCTCCCTACAAGTATTAGAATTTCTGAATTCGAAAAAGCCGATGGTACAAAAAGTATATTTTATAGTTTTCCAGAATTACTTCCAAATGGCACTTGGGTGAAAAGCTCAAGAGAATTGCCGATTGATAGCATTTCGGGTGGCATCAACGCCAATTTTCCTGCGGGCCGAGAACTATTTGAAAAAATAGCTCATGAAAAATCTGGCAAAGCTTATTTAGCCTTTATTGATGTGGGAAGCCTTGGTGCTGTTAATAAAACCTTTAAAGCCGGAGACGCTGCGGGTGATCGCTATTTAAAAGCCGTAGCCGATAAAATTATGAAAAATGGAGAAGGTAAAATTACATTAGCGCGCTTAGGCGGTGATGAGTTTGGATTAATTATTGATGAAACCGATCCAAAAAAAGTAAAAGCTTTGCTTGAAAAAATTCAGACCGATATACGACTTGATTTAGCAGGTGATGCCAAACAAGTATTCCGAGACGAAAAAATTGTCAGAGCTGAAGAGTACAAAGAAGCCATTGCAAGGATCTTAAAAGAAAAAGGGTCAGTTACTGAAGCTGATAAAGCTGCAGTTCGAGCACGCATTGATGAGTTGGCTCGAATTCAACAACCCGATATTTCAATTGGTTCAACTCAAATCGGCAGAAGTGATAATTTACCTTCTATGTTAGAGCGAGCAGAAGCTCAGGCCAAAAAAATGAAAACTCAAACGGCATTAGAGTTTGGACGAAGTGCCGAGAAATATGGATCAACAGCTGTGCCTCGAGCCACACCAAGCCCGATGTATCGAGCGCCAGTAGAAGCTCCAGCCACATCTTCAACTTGGTCAGGGGCGGCGCCAAGTACTCCAACGCCTCCTGCTTTTGATGCTATTCGCGATATGCTAGCGCAGCGAAAAGAAGAAATTCAACGTATAGGCAGCACAAGTGTAGCTCGTTATGAAGACGAAGCGGGTAGAAGTAGTTATCGTGCAGAAAGATTTGTTACCGACCCTGTTTCAGGGCAAAGACGTACAGTGAGTACAGAAATTCCAACAAGAGGTAACAC
>JBEBIK010000222.1:0-4193 GCA_040080445.1 Pseudobdellovibrio sp. | reverse complement strand
AAGAAGCTATCTTAGCTTCAGCTACTAAAATTGCAGCTGGTGAATGTAAATTAGTATCTAATGGTAAACTAAATGTTGATGAATTAATGAAGCAATAACGTCTCATTACCGAACAAATTTAAAATAATTTTTGATTAAGGCCAGGGTAACCTGGCCTTTTTTCTAGCATCAGTGATGAATGTCGAATTAAGAGTGAAAACTCACTATAATAAGATTGTTCACAAGGAGTTCGCATGCGATTACCACATCTTGGTTTCTATCTTGTTTTGCTTTCAGCAATGCTCTATTCGAGTTTTGCTTTTTCTCAAGCTAAAATTGGCCCCTCAGTTGGTGTAATGGCTCTTTTTGGCATGGGAAACATGGGTAACAGCACTGACGTGCTAGAACGTAATATGCTCCACACTCCCTTTACGCTTTTTGCTGGATTTAATATGAAAAAATTTAGAATGGGAATTAACTACGAATACAATATGGTTGGACAAACTGATGACCCTTCAACGCTTGGCAACCAGAATATCGGCGGCAAAGGCTCATCAGCAGGCCTAAGATTAGATTTTTACGATGGCAAACAATCTTTCGGTCTGATTTACAGAGCTATCGATAAATACACCCTTGATAAGCCCACACTTTCCGGAAATGTATCTGAATATGAGGGCAAAACGGCTTACAGCATTCAGTATTACCGACAAATGAAAAAGAAATTGGGATTCGTTATTGATTACACTACTTCAGAAATGAAAAGTTCGGCTGTAAACTCTGATGATATTAAGTGGACACGGATAAGCGTTGGTATTGTATTAACGAATTTTGCAAATTCGAAATAAGTTATTTAACAATAAAGCGAGGAGTGCTTTTATGTTGAAAAAAAAATTAATAAAAAACCTCTCTTATTTTGGACTAGCTGCACTTTCAATTTTATTTACTCTCACTCAGTGTGCTAAAACTTTTGATGGCGAAGCGTTCGCACCCTCAAATGCTGTTGCTACAGTCAAAACTGTTACAGCCAATGGTGGCGGAGCTCTTTACTGTAGTATTTCTGGAGGTTGTCCAGCCATAGTAACTGGTTCTGATTTTTACTCTGGCGCTAAAGTTTATTTTGGACCTTACGAGTGCACCAACCCAGTAATCTCATCCGATCATTCACAAATTTCATGTACTGTTGGTCCTGGAAAAAGTGGAGTATTTGATGTTTCAATCGTTAATCGTGACGGCAAAGCTAGTATCTTTGATCCTTCAATTAACCCAACGAATTTAAAATTTTCTTACGCCTCATTTTTATATGTAGGAGTACAAGATTCTCCTGGTAAAGTTTATGCTTATGCTCAAAATCCTGAGACCGGCGCACTTCTAACAATTGGCGGCAGTCCATTTTCTGTAGCCAGTAACAATCAAACTTATGGAACTGTCATTAGCCCAAATAATAAATTTTTGTATGCAGCCAATGTTTCAAGCGGCACAATTGCAGCTTATCAAATTAATGCGGCCACGGGGTCTCTCTCGCTGGTTGCAACACCAGTAGCTTCAGGTGCTGCCTCACCTAATGGTTTATTTTTTCATCCTTCTGGTAATTTTTTATACGTAACAAATCAAGGTGGTAATAGTGTTAGCGCTTTTGCAGTAGCTTCAGACGGAACTGTAACTGCTGTTGTAGGAAGCCCCTTCTCAGCGGGATCCGCCAGCGCACTCAACGGCCTTGTTGTAGATCCATCTGGACGACATTTATACGTTGCTTCAATGGGGGGAACTGGCGGAGTTGTTGGTTATTCAATTGATGCTACAACTGGCGCATTAACCTTATTACCTGGAAGTCCATTCAGCAACACAAGCGGTGGATTTAACAACACTGGCGACGGTATTACAATTCACTCAAATGGCCGATGGCTTTATGCAGGTTTAGTTAATCAAAAAAGAGTAGCCGCATTTGATATCGACTCAGTTACAGGAGTGCTCAGCGGAATAGGCACACCAATATTAAATAATTCAACAACTGGTTATACTGATAACGGCGGATCCGGCGCGAATATTTCTCCAGACGGTTTATATTTTTACGGCACTGCATTTTCAACCAATGCTGCTCACCCTAAAAAAGTAGTAGTTTACACAATTGACCAGACCACTGGCGACTTAACTCGCGCCTCAGAAGCTGATACAGGCGGCGGGCCTAACGATGTACGCGTAGATATTAATGGTTTATTTGCTTATACTTGTAATTCTTCAAATGTGCCTTCAATTAGTTCTTTTAGTCGCAACACTACAACTGGGGCATTAAGTCCACTCTCTCCAGCAAGTATTACGATACCAACCGGCAATGGCGGCCCAGGAATAATGGTTATACAACGATAATTAGGCTGCTTTTTTAGTATATTTAGCGATTTGTTCTTTGACTGAGTTTGAAATATTAGTAAATGAAACTCCATACTTATTTGAAGATTTACTTACAATTTTGCAAGCAGCATTAAACGCTGGAACATCGCCACCTGGTTTAAAGTGCAAATAAACCTGATCTTCAATTTCGAAGTTTACATTATCTGATTTAAAACTAGCGCCACCAGCGCTGATTTCGATACTTTCAGCCGAGTATACTTTTTGATGATCATGAATAAGTAACTCACATTTATATTCAACACGCGGAAACCTTCTACGGAAGAATGTTTTTTGAATTTCAGTTTTTTCTTCAGCAGAAACTTCAAATAATTCTTTTATTTTTTCGTGTTTGAACTCATTCACATCTGAAACACGTTGCCATGAGTTTTGGTCTTGGCGCCATACGAAATCGTATTCAAATAAAGTACGGCTCTGCAACATCTGCACCATTTCAGCAGCCGTAAATGGACCGTAATTTTCATTGCTTTTAAGTATATACCAAACACGATCTTTGTAAGTATCGAAGTTGGTAATTGTTTTAGTTTTCTGTACTGGGTTTTTAAAGCTACGATTGAAAGATTCAGTTAAACTTGGGAATTCAAATAGAAATAGCCAAACATTTACTTTTTCATCATATATATAGTCGTTCCAACTCAACACCTTGCTCTGAATATTTTGTGTTATTTCATCTAAAGTCCATGGGCCTTTTTGAATCCCTTCTTTGGCCACAAAATATTTTTTCATAAATCCCTACTTTGTTGTTGATATCTCTTTTCTAGACTTCGGCTTTAATCTAGCTAGACTTTAGCAAGTCTCGATATGATTCAGCATTATTTTTAACTTGGCTTGATGGCGCAACCGATTTCACCTATGATGTCTCAATGTCAGACACTATTCTCGCAATTGATTTCGGCACGAGCCACTCGCTCGTAGGTGCTCTTCATAAAGGGAAAAGGGTTGAGGCTATGCCGATAGACCCGACCCACATAGATTCAAGCTTGATGCGCACCCTACTCTACTTTCCAAATGCAGATGAATGTTATTACGGGTCGGACGCACTCACTAAATATAATGAATTTGAAATGGAAGGCCGTTTATTTAGGTCTTTTAAATCTCATTTACCTAATAAAAACTATATCGGAACTGTAATTGATAATCGTATTTTAACTCTAGAAACCATGATTGGCGTGTTTTTATTAGAACTCAAAAAACGCGCCGAAAAGCATCTAGGCACAAAAATTACTAAGGCTGTTATTGGTAAACCCGCCAGATATTCAATGGACGACGTAGCTGACGAATTTGCACTTTACCGCATGAAAAAAGCCGCTGAATATGCAGGTTTTACTGAAGTGAACTTTGTACCTGAACCCTTAGCCGCGGCCCTCGATTTTAAACGCCAAATTAAAGAAGATAAAACTATTTTGATTGGTGACTTTGGCGGCGGTACTTCTGACTTTACCATTATGAAAATTACTCAGAACGAATTTAAAAAATCGGATGTTCTGGGTGTTGACGGCTGCCCGCTAGCCGGCGACGCGCTCGATAGTTTGTTTATGCAAAATAGACTTAACGCAGGCTTTGGTGCCAATGCGCAATACCGTATGCCGATGTCGAATAATTTATTAAAAATGCCAGCCTCTGTAATGGAGAGATTAAATAAACCTTCGCAAATTGTGCATTTAAAAGAAAAAGAAACCTACGAGTTTATTAAAGAAGTTAAAAAGTGCGCCCTTAAAACCGAAGATAAAGATAAAATTGATAGATTATTTATTTTAATTGAAGACCAACAGATATTTCCATTTTTTGAAGAAATAGAAAGTACTAAAAAA
>JBEBIK010000221.1:0-4231 GCA_040080445.1 Pseudobdellovibrio sp. | reverse complement strand
ATATCTGAGAGATCTAAATACTTAATATTATTTTTTGTTAGCGCTGCTTTAATTTTTTCCCAATACTCGTACCCGCCAGGGTAAAATGTAAAATAAAAATCTGAGTTTAAATTTTCTTTTGATATTTTTTTTATCTCTAGCAGCATTTTCATATATAGATCAATTTGGGAGTCACTGAGCTCACGAGGTATATTAACTTTATCAAATAAACTGATATTGGCCATTAAATTAAAGATCAAACCTTTAACTGGGCGTGAGTCTTCAAAACTTCCGATTCGATTTATCTGCTGATTTTTTTCGTCATAAACATAATTCGACTTTTTTAAAACCCAGCCTTTGTATGTAGGTCGATAACAATTTAAGGTGCAGGTTGATCTTTCAATATGATCGTAAATGCCTGTATATAAAACTATCCCACCCGCTTTAGATATGTCTTCAAATCTTTTAAATGAATTAAGGTCGTCTAATATATCATTGGCACCAGCGCCGTAAATTCCTAAATTAAAGACGTTGTAATTAGGTCTGAGCTCGCTCAAGTAAAATGGAAAAGTTTCTAAATCGTTAAGTCCTGAGCCCAAAGTAAAGGAACAACCTAACAAAATTAGATTTTTTTTAGATGCTGAAGTATTATGTTTTGTAAAACGTCGCGATTTAGCATCAAACGTGTATTTTACATTGTAAATGTTTATACCTGATTTAGTTATGCGCCTGGCAGCTATTGTTGTGTTGGGCTTAAATACTAGATAAGGGTCTCGAGTAATTAGCATTTTATCAGAAATGTCTTCTGCTGGCGCATCGGTCGAAAATGTAAAGGCCGCAGGGCCGAGCTTATTTACTAAATTATAATTGTCGGGTATATAGTCTTTCCACGGGCCGCTCGTCGCTAAATACTTGAGAGTTTGCTCAGCTTTTAGAGGGTGAAAGTTTAAAATCAGAATTGTAAAAAAAATCGACTTCAACATAGATGTAGTATATTCTAAATCGATTAAGTTGAAAGGTCAATTTTGCAACCCCATAATCGTAAGTGGCTTATCAGACATTCATTAATAGTTTCATTTGCTTCAGTCGTGGCTATAATCAACGGTTTATACTGGCTCGACTTAGTTGTAGCCCATTATTTCAAGCAACCCCAACTCGACTCTGTCTATTATTACAGCCGTGAAATTACTAATATAGGTTACAGCATACATTATTTTATTGCTGCACTCTTGGGACTAATTTTTGCTAAATATATTTACCCAAACACACAATATTTTAAAAATCGGATGAGCGAAGCTTCAAACAAAAAGATTTTTGATTGGTCTGTTTTTTTAATTAAAGCTTTAGTTGTTGTTGGGGTGTTACTTCATATTATTAAAATAATCATCGGCCGCCAAAGACCACATCTAGACGTCAATTTTTATAATCTAAATTTTATACCCTTTAACTTTCACCATCACTGGCACTCGTTTCCTTCAGGCCACGCACAAGTAGTGTTTACAGTAGCTGCTGTCTTATTATCAATTTGGCCACGCCAAAAATTTGTTTTTTTAGCAATGGCTGCTTTTTTTGCATTTACAAGAGTTGTTATTCATCAGCATTTTTTCAGTGATATGATTGGTGGAGCCTGTTTAGGCTATTTAGGTACCCTTTGGTTACTGAATTTGTGGCCGAGTAATTTAAATTTAATTAAAAGATAAAGCGAGGTTTATGAAATACATATTGATTACCCTGTTGTTTATTTCAATTTCGGCGTGCTCAATTACCCCTACAAAAAACCCGCCAAGCCCAAGTATTGTGGTCTATAAACTTAATACTGACGCTATTGTCGGCACTACTCATGCTGGTCAAAAAATTAAGATCGGTGGTTTCAGTAGCTTGCAATTTGTTAAATCTGAAAATTCAAAACTTCATTTTTTTTCGATTACTGATCGTGGACCTAATGCACATTTATTTAATGAATTAGCTGGTGTAGGGATTAATGCACGCCCATTTTTATTACCTGAGTATTCTCCTCTACTGCTTTCTATAAGTACGTCTTCTGATAAAAAAACATTTATCGTGGATTCGCAAAGTCATTTTAAGCTCGATGCTAAAAATTCAATGACGGGTCTACCGCACAAAAATTTCAACGTT
This sequence comes from Pseudobdellovibrio sp., assembly GCA_040080445.1. Lineage (GTDB taxonomy): Bacteria > Bdellovibrionota > Bdellovibrionia > Bdellovibrionales > Bdellovibrionaceae > Pseudobdellovibrio. The sequence continues at coordinate 2,116 of JBEBIK010000221.1, read as the reverse complement.
GATGAAACCGAACTCGCTATCGATATTTATGGAAAAGCTCTGAAATTTGACAACAACGGGATAGATTCAGAAGGCTTTTGTACAATTGGCAAAAACTATCTGGTCTCTGAAGAGTATGGTCCTGACTTATTTATGTTTAATTCAAAAAAACAGCTTATTAAAAAATGGACACCCGGAGTTGGTCTACCGGCCGTTTATGCTAAGCGATTAGTGAACCGTGGTCTTGAAGGCTTAGCTTGTTCAAATAAGTACGCCTATTTAATGTTACAAAGCCCGCTTAAGAGCGATCTCGCAGAAGATAAGAATTACATTCGTATAGCTAAATTTGATCCTAAAAAAGGTAAAACAATTAAGGAATACTTTTACCCTGTTAATTCAATAGAAGCCGACAAAGTAGGCGATATCGCTTTAATTAATGAGACTAAAATATTAGTTATCGAACAAAACGGTAAACTCGGATCGAAGGAAGGTGTTCGTAAAATCTATCGCATTGATTTGTCTAAAGCGAATTCAAATGGTCAATTGCAAAAGGAACTCGTGGTTGATTTAAATGCTTTGGGTTTTGATTATGTTGAAAAGATTGAAGGTATTGCGGTTATTGACTCGCGCACAATTGCAATTATTACCGACAATGATTTTGCTTTAAATGGCCAAGTTGATTTAAAAACTGGTCTTATTGATTTTGGGGAAAAGCCAAACTATTTAGCAGTAATTCACTTAGTAAAAGACTTGTAAAACTACTTACGTGTTTCCCAGCCCTCTTTTAGGGGGCGCTCGATTTCAGTCTTAAAATCAACAATGGGTTTGTTGTTTTTAAGAAATTTTAATAAAAAATCAGGAGAATTGTTTCGTGGGTTAAGCCACTCATGTAAAGATTCATCTTTTAAAAATATCGGACAACGATCGTGCCCCGCTTCACTAATAAACTGCGGTGGTTCATCCGTAATAATGGCAAAGCTATTTACAATAGTCTGATTTGAAGTATCTAGCCAAGAATCCCAAATACCTGCTGCTGTTAAAACCGAATTATTAGCATCCGAAAATTTGACCATATTTCCAGCGTAAGTGTTTTCATAGATGGATTCTACAAATTGAGTAACAGGCACCAAACAACGTTTAGATAAAAATGGGGTTTTCCAAGTCGGTTTTTCGAGAATCGTTTCGACTCTTGCATTGTAAGTTGCAAATTTAAGTTTAGATTCTTTTGACCATGAAGGTATGAGGCTAAAATTCATTTTTTGAAATTGCAGTCGATTGTTGTGATTAACTATTACAATAGCTGGCGAATACGGCATAACACGAAAATCGAGATTAAAATCATCACTGATTTGAATATTGTATTTTTCGGCTAGTTGGCTGGCCTTAGTTTTTAAGACATACTGTGCACACATACTGTAAAGCCTAGCAGTCGGTATTTTCAATGTCAGTCTAAAAAGCGACCTAACATTTGCTGGTCGTTCAGCACTTTTTCAATAGATTCATAAGAGGACAAAAAGCTTTCAACTAGCTTCCAGAAAAGGGGCGAATGATTCAAATGCTGCAAGTGGCAAAGTTCGTGAACGATAACGTAATCTATTAGAGCTGGCGATTGACATATAAGCTTCCAGTTTAGGGATATTTGTTTGTGAGAGGAACAGCTCCCCCACCTAGTTTGATTTGAACGAAATACTAGTTTTAAGGGTTTAAGTCCTGTCACTTCAGACCAATACATTGTTCTCTGAGATAAATACTCTTCGGCTTTGGTTTTATAAAATTTATTTAATTTTTTGAGTAAGTCTTCGTCTGTTGTGCCCGTTGATTTATAAGTTGAAGAAAATTGAAAATATTTAAGCTCTCCCAAAAAAGGAAAGAATTCGCCGTCTATTAGCTCTGGTCGCTTAAATTTCGTATTGATCTCGTCAAATTTAGAGAGATTTTTTTCAATCCAGTTTTTTTTAGACATTAAAAATTTAATAATGTCTTCCGGTTTAGTTTTAAGATTGGTTCTAACCCACATCGGACGGTCGGGGTGCATACGTAAAGTTAAGCCATTGAGTCTTGGCTTAAGTAAAACTTCAACTTCTTCATCTAAAAAATAAAGTATTTCTTTATTCTTCAACCAAGACCTCTTTTAATT
>JBEBIK010000220.1:0-4236 GCA_040080445.1 Pseudobdellovibrio sp. | reverse complement strand
GATGTAAAGTTATTATTTTTTTCAACTTTTTTAGTTCGAAGATCAATCCAGTTGCGTAAGGCATTACCTAAAATGGGCTTTAGGGCCAATAAAATATTTTTGAGAATAAAGTAAAATATTCGGTAAATATAAATCATTTGAGACTATCCAATAGGGTATTCATCTTGGTCGAAACTTCATTCACGCTGATGTCTCGTAAACATTTCTGAAATTCTTTATTCACACAAGGGCCTTGACCATGTTTAGAGCAAGGTCTGCAGCCTAATTCTCTTTCTAGAATCAAGGTCTCAGCACGAGAGGGAAATCCAAAAGGAGCTGGGCCCATTAAGGCAATAGTCGGCTTTCCGAGTTGTTCTGAAAAGTGCAAGAGCCCAGTATCATTACAAATACTCATCTTGGCGTTTTTAATGATAGCCGCAGACTCAAGTAAATCGGTTTTGCCAGTCAAGTTGATCACATTAGGATTTAAATTTAAAACTTCGGTAAATTTATCTTCAAGTCCGGCCAGAACAACAAACTTCTTGTCGATGTTTTTTTTAATGAGCTCATCCCAGTATTCAATAGGCCATCTTTTAAGTTCGTAGGCAGCAGAAGGCACCAACACAATATAATTTTTTAAATCTGCACCCAATTTTTGAGATCCAGAACTTAAAAAAAGTTGCGGTGCTGGTGGCAGTTTAAATTTCATTCCCCATTTTTCTAAGGGCTTAATTAAATCGCGCTGCCCAGAAAAAGGTTTTTCAAAAAGATTAATCTGAAATTGAATGAGTAAAAATCTTTTAAAGCGCATCATCGGACGCACCAAAGTTTTTTGGGAGCTTACAAAAGTGCGTATAAAAAACGATCTGAGATTGTTGTGAGCATCATATATGTGCGTAAAATTTTGTTTATTAAGTTCGCCTATGAGTTTAAGTAAGCCACTAAAACCTTGAGCGCGGTCGAGAGTCCATACTTTATAAATATCGGGGTGATTTTCTACAAGGCTCGATAAATCTTTGCGCGTTACAAAATGTATTTCGGCTTGTGGAACATAAGATTTTACAAAAGCTGGTAGGCTTAAAGATTGGGTTAGATCACCGATGCTAGAGAATCTTATTATGAGAATTTTCATTTCTATTTGACATAGTATTTACAAAAACTGTCATCTGTCTAGTTCCCATTGCTGCTTAAAGCCTGTTTTTAGGTCAAATCGCATAAGTTTAATTTAAGCACGCATTTGGGGCACAAGACTTGATAGATAGAATGTATGCGAAGTTTATATATCTTTTTGATTAGCATCATTTGTTGTTTTAGCTCAGTGTCTCATTCTGAGATTCGCACATCTTTATTAACTCAGGGGCTTTCTTTTTTAAGCCCTGATTACGAAAGCACTGGCAAAAAAAACTTCGCATTTTTTGGAGCGACTTTAAGATCTGATGCTAAATCAGAAGACTCATTTAAAATAAATTTAACGGGTCAGTACACAGTTGGCGATTCCATTTTAAGTTACTTAAATATCCGCGAAATATATTTTACTTATAAAATCGATGATAAATCCCAAATGCACATAGGTCGTAAGTTACAAAACTGGTCTTCATTAGACACTATCTGGAACTTAGGTGTGTATCAGCCCCAATTTAAATGGAATCCACTCACTCCCGAAAATCAGGGCTTAACAGGATTATTCTGGAATAAAAACGAGGGTGTTTTTGGGCTCACTTTGTTTGCGTCTCCACTATATATTCCAGATCAAGGTGCAAGTTATGAATTAAAAGACGGGCAATTTCAAGGAAGTAATCCTTGGTTTCAAGCGCCGCCACAGAATATTAAATTTCAAGGTCAAATTTTACCAATCGACTACGAAATTGCAAAACCCGAAACGAGCAGCGTAATTTTTCAAACTCAATATGGTGCGCAATTACGACTTGGCGAAAACAAAGGTTACTTTGCAAATATCGCAGGAATTTATAAGCCAGCTAATCAATTAGCACTGGGTTATAAAGGAGTGCTTGTTACAACTCGCGTACGAGTGGATGTAACGCCTAAGGTTTATTTTGAAAATGTTTACTCGGCTGATCTTGGTTACCGCCAAGACTGGGGTGTGGCGCAGCTTTCTTTATTATATAGTAAACCACAAAGCCCTACATTTGAGCCCACTTACAATGCGCCTGAATTTGAGCAGAGTTTAAGTTGGGGTCCACAATTTTTTTATAAGTATAAACCATTTGAATTTTTTCTTGGTTACCTAGATACAGTCGGTGGCGACGTTAAAGATGTGGGCCCAGATGCTTCACCAGATCGTCAGTCATTATCTCAGAGATTTTTATTCAGACAGGCGATTCAAGCTCAAGTGACTTATACGGATGTCTTCTGGAATCAGATGAAGCTCGACACCACCTTGCAATTTAAAACGAGCTCTAAAGAAGGCTTTAGACAAATTAAATTAAAAAATTCGTTTAATATCAGAGGCCCTTGGGCTTTTTGGCTAGATGTATTGTTAATTGATACCGACAGCACGATTCCAACCAATGTTGAGGCTTATAAGAGTTTAGACCAAGCATGGCTGGGAGCTAGCTATGATCTTTAGTAAAAACTTAAAGCTTATTTTAGTTATGGCTCTGTCGCTGATGTTTCAGTCTTGTGGTGATTTCTTAAAGGGTAAACCCAAAAAAGAAACCGTAATAGAAGTAAGCCAAGATTCGATGAGCTGTTTAAAGAGCGTATCACTTGATGTAAAAAAATTCTTAAAGTCTGAATCTACAGATGCCGAAATCGAAAAAACCTTTGCTTGTCTAGATGAAACTTTAAACCAGTTTCAAACTCGTGTAGAAGGTCGTGCCGAAGCCAGTGCATTTACGTCAGAAGAGCTCTATCAAATTTTTGAAAAATTTATTAAAAATGCAGACATTTCAAAAGCAGCAACCGAAGATTTAATGAACTTAAAAGCCGCAATGCTAGGTGGCGATGGCTCTAAGATTAGTAAAACAGAAATTTCATCTCTTCGTAATTACCTTAAAATCTTTAAAGCCGAAGCTAAAAATATTTTACCTTATACTCAGTTATTTAGCTTCAAAAAAACCGAGGTGGTCTTCTCAAAGACTATGATTCGTAATGGCTTTGCACAACTCAGTCTCAGTCTTAAAAATTTACTCAAGGCTTCTCGAATTGGACATTCAAATTATGAGTTCAATGACTTTAAAAAATTAGTTATTAATCTTAAATTAATCGGCGAAGACCAAAATGAAACCTTAGCTCTATTTAAAAAAGTGAGCGATATGCTAACAGGCGGGCAGAGCTTGACCAGCGAAGAAGATAAAGCGCTTTATATTGATAATATCTGCGAAGTTCTGCGTCTTTACAGTTTGTATGTACAGGGGCACTTTAAATTAGATATCGAAAGTGACGAAAGCACCGACGCTACATTTGAGTATGTACAGGCGGTAGCAGATCTATTAGAAAACTCAGTGCAGTACAAAAAAACAAAAATGATATCGTATGACGAAATTAAATCTTTAATAGCTGATTTTTCTAAAAAAGATGCATCGGGCAAGGTTCTGCCAGTAAGTCTATATCAGCAAATGGCTCTACAATTATTTGAAGCTGGATTTGTTGGCAGCAATAGTAAAATGAATAAGGCTGATTTAGTGGCGTTAAAGTCGTACTTATTAAAATTAAAATCAGATGTAAAAAGCTTAAAGCCTTTTGTTGAGTTACTTAAGCTTAAAAAGACCGAAACACCTATCGCGAAGAGCACTATTAATGAAGGCTTTTTACAACTTAATAAAAGTTTAAAAAATTTCGTTAATTCTTCAAATTTTGTAAATTCAGGCAGAAGTCTTAATGATTTAATTAAACTCATTAGCACTATCGACTCTCAAGATGAAAAACTTAAAGAGATGTTAGTGCTCTTTAATAAGGTAAATAGCTTTTTAATTGGCGATGAACAGCTTGTAACGGCAGATGATAAAAATACTTATGTCGATAATATCACCGAAGTTTTAAAGCTTTATGCGATTCACTTACAAGGTTATGTAAAATTTGAAATTTCAGATTCAAAAAACATGAATGAAATTTTTGATTACGTGACGGCCATTCTTGATCTATTTGAAAACTCTGTTCAATATAAAAAAACTAAAATTGTATCAGCAGAAGCTATGGATGCGCTATTTACTGAAATACTTAAAAAAGATATATTACCAATTAAGGTAACAACGCCGACGGCTTTACACTTTTATAAGGCCTTAGTCGTGCGTGTAT
>JBEBIK010000219.1:0-4247 GCA_040080445.1 Pseudobdellovibrio sp. | reverse complement strand
GTTTTTTCTACTTTGTTTTTTTACAGTATATTTGGCTTTCCCGAAAAATGTTTAACTTTTGCTAAAAAAACAGCAGCTATTCACCAATATGATTTTTCAAAAGAAGACATGTCGAGGTTGCTAATTTGCTATGAAAAAGCCAGTTTAGAAGTGCGTAAAAATTACGAACATTTTTTTACAGAGCAAACACACTCAATTAAACTTAATACTTCGAGCAGTGTAACTGCAGATAACTATTTGTATCTTTATAATGTGTTGTATAAAAAAAATATAGAATTAGTTATTGTTGGATATCCAAACAGTAAAATTGATATTTACAGAGCGCATTTTAGTAAAGCAGGCATTGAATCAGATATATTTGTGTCTAATGAAAAAAATTTTGCACCTAGTCAAAGTTCTATAGAATATGAAAAGTATTTTATTGATAGATTTGCACCCACATTTGGTCATGGTACAACTTTTGGCAATTCTTTAATTGCAGAAGAAGTAGCAAAATTTTTAAAATTAAATTTTTTAAAATAAAAAAACCCCGCATCATTTTACAGATGCGGAGTTTAAATTTTATTTAGCTAATAAAACTATTGAGTTTGTTGAGCAATCCAGTCAACCATTACGTTAACTTTAGAGTACACACCGAATTTGTTCGGACGCGCACAACCTTCGCCCCAGCTCACAACACCTACTAATAAGTAGTCGCCGCTAGTTTGTTTTACGAATAAAGGACCACCAGAATCACCTTGGCAAGAATCTTTACCACCTTGAGGTAAACCAGCACAAATCATGCGATCAGTGATGTCGCCATTGTAAGCTGTAGCCGCGTTACAATTTTTAGTTGTTACTAATGGAATTTCAACTTTATTTAACAAGTTAGGTAAAGCGTAAGAACCTTCTGAAGTTGTTCCCCAACCAGATGTCCAAACATTTAATGGAGCTTTATCTAATTCAGGAATTTCAATTTCAGCTGTATTTAAATCGATAGTTCTGAATTTAGAATCACCACTTAATTGAATTACAGCGTAGTCATAATCTAAAGTGCTACGGTTATAAAGTGGGTGAGCTACAACTTTTACTGAAGTAAATGTTTCAGTTCCAACTTTATTTTTTTGATCGTGAAGACCAATTACGATTTTGTTAGTTTTAGACCAACTAGCCACACAGTGAGCTGCAGTTAAGATCCAATTTTTCTTAATTAAAGATCCGCCACAAAAGTGTGAACCCGAAGAACTTTGCATAGAAACTTGAAAAGGAAATTCGCCTTTTTCAGCCACAACTCCGCCCACGATAAGTGGTCTGAATTCTGAACCTTTTGTTTCGATTTGTTTTGCATGAGCCGTGATTGATAGAGCTGCGGTGATAATTACTGCAAATAGTTTTTGTGACATTGATTTCCCCCTCTGAAAAATTTGTTGTCTGAAATATTACAGACCAGAAACCCAGCCTTGTTGATCAATCATTAGGCTAGTCTGTAAAATCTCGACTAGAATCGAGGCACAACTTAGACTATAGTCTGGTTCATATGATTATTCCTTACTCATACCAATACGAAGGTCGAGCGGATGAAATAACCGCGTTATTACATCGTTCGTACGCGCCCCTAGCAAAAAATGGAATGCAGTACCTAGCCTCACATCAGTCGAGTGAAAAAACGATTGAGCGCTTAAATGAAGGCGAATCTTATTTGTATCTAAATGAAGAAAAAATAGTTGGCACCATTACATTGAGACCTCATCAAAGTAAAAGTGCATGCGAATGGTATAATAAAGAAAATATTTTTTCGTTCGGACAATTTGCAAAATGGGACGTAACTAATTACCGTAGCGTAGTGATGAGTAAGGCCTTAACTAACTCCTAATTGTCGTCACTTTTGTCTCACAATTAGACAGGGTTGCATCTTATAATCAATAGGTTCACTTTAAAGTTGGTTTGCTATTCGCAATAGGCTCTCTCGTTAAGGAGAAGGCTTTTAGATGTTGCACGTATTCTCTCACCGCACGTTGATTCTATTTATTTTGGCGCTGGCCTTGTTAGCCGCACCAATAGACGCCTATTCTGACACCTCAGCTTCAGCCCCACAGCAGCACGTAAAATCCGGGGTGCAAAGTTTTAGAGAGTGGAAATCTTCAAAGGTTCAGGATGCTGAACTCAAAGTAAAGTTTCTTAAGCAAAAAATAAAACCTGTAACTGCGGCTGGTCAAAGTACACTCGATCCCAATTTAGCAATAAAATCGGGCTCACCTGAGGCTGGACTTAACCAAGAGTTACATGCTCAGCTTGAGCGCGAAATATTAAACTTATCGCTGACTTATGACTTAACAATGACCGATTATTTTGTTGGTTATTTAACAAAGCAGAACTCCATAGATGTGGCCATACGCGATATTTCGGGACGGCTCAGTGCTGAAGAAGTGGCTGAGTTGATGTCGGCCTATGCCCAAAATTTTTTCCAAACTAGGCCTACCAATGTAAAAGTAGCTCCTAGAGCCGATTCTAGCCAATAAATTAGGCATATTTTTCATAGATAAATTTAGATAAAATTGCGACCTTGACACTCCCAAGTATGGCCTCATATTACCTACTCATACAACAGAATAACTAACATGGTATTTCATTCGAGAAATGCCATTTTCATGGAGGTCATATTTATGGCAAAAACAGAATTGGGCGTACGTCCATTACACGATAGAATTTTAGTTCGCAGAATGGCAGAAGAAGAAAAAACTGCTGGTGGATTATTTATTCCAGATTCAGCAAAAGAAAAACCACAACGTGGCGAAATCGTAGCTGCAGGAAAAGGTCGCGTAACTGAAGATGGCAAAACTTTACCACTTGAAGTTAAAGCTGGCGATAAAGTTCTTTTTTCTAAATACGCAGGCACAGAAATTAAACTTTCTGGCGAAGAGTATTTAATGATGAGAGAAGAAGACATTTTAGGAATCATTCAATAATTAATTTAATTCTTTAAAGGAGAATTTCAAATGAGCAAAATTTTAATATTTTCAGAAGATGCACGCACACACATCCTTAAAGGTGTAAATACTTTAGCTAACGCAGTTAAAGTTACTCTTGGACCTAAAGGTCGTAACGTTGTCATCGACAAATCTTTCGGTTCACCATTAATCACTAAAGACGGTGTTACTGTTGCTAAAGAAATCGAATTAGAAAACAAATTCGAAAACATGGGCGCGCAAATGGTTAAAGAAGTTGCTTCTAAAACTAATGACGAAGCCGGCGACGGAACAACGACTGCAACTGTATTAGCGCAAGCTATTTACCGTGAAGGTGCTAAATTAGTTTCTGCAGGTCACAACCCAATGTCTATCAAACGTGGTATCGACAAAGCTGTTGGTCTTATCATCGACGAATTAAAAAACATGGCTAAACCAGTTAAAGGCACTAACGAAGTGGCTCAAGTTGGTTCTATCTCTGCAAACAATGATCCTGAAATTGGTAAAATGTTAGCGGACGCTATGGATAAAGTTGGCCGTGAAGGCGTTATCACTATTGAAGATTCAAAAACTGCTAAAACAGAAGTAACAACTGTTGAAGGTATGCAATTTGACCGTGGTTACTTATCTCCATACTTCGTAACTAACGCAGAAAAAATGGAAGCTGTTTTAGAAAACGCTTATGTTTTAGTTTACGATAAAAAAATCTCTTCTATGAAAGACATGATCGGCGTTCTTGAAGCAGTAGCTAAACAAGGTCGTCCACTTTTAATCATCGCTGAAGATGTTGACGGTGAAGCATTAGCAACTCTAGTTGTTAATAAATTACGTGGCACTCTTCACGTATGTGCAGTTAAAGCTCCAGGCTTTGGCGACAGACGTAAAGCTATGTTAGAAGACATCGCGATCTTAACTGGTGCGACTGTTATCTCTGAAGACTTAGGTATGAAATTAGAACAAGCTGATGCTACACACTTAGGTGTTGCTAAGCGTATCGTTGTTGATAAAGACAATGCGACAGTAATTGGTGGCGCTGGTAAAAAAGCTGACATCACAGCTCGCGTAGCTCAAATCAAAGCTCAAGTTGAAGAAACAACTTCAGACTACGACAAAGAAAAACTAAAAGAACGCTTAGCTAAATTAGCTGGCGGTGTTGCAGTTATTCACGTTGGTGGTGGTTCAGAAGTTGAAATGAAAGAGAAAAAAGCCCGCGTTGAAGATGCATTGAATGCAACTCGCGCTGCAGTTGAAGAAGGTATCGTAGCAGGCGGCGGAACAGCTTTATTACGTGCTTCTCAAAAA
>JBEBIK010000218.1:0-4264 GCA_040080445.1 Pseudobdellovibrio sp. | reverse complement strand
CACTAGGGTTGCTAGCTAAGTGTCTCGAAGTCAGGTCGGTGTAAACACTTCGGATGTAAGAGTGGTATTGATATTGTTTTTCAGACTGCACTTTTTCGGCGTTGCCAATATTGCCTTGTGCGACGGCGATTTGAGCTGATTCGTCGGTTTTGCTCCAAGCTTTAGCTTTAAAAGAACCAGTCACACTTAAGGCTCCGATAGCTACAAAAACCGAGCAAGCGATAATCACTGAATTTAGTTTGTCTGTTTTGTACTCCATATAGGCCGCAGCCAAGCCCGCTTGGGTTAAGTAAAGCAAGGTGGATAATCCCCAGAAGCCCACGGTGTCGGCCCATTGGTAAATTGGCAGCTTAATCCAAAGCAGAGTGTAGGCTAAATTCCACTCAAAGATGCTCGGCCAAATTCGCTCCAGGAGTGCAAGGCTTAGAGCGAATATTAAGAGTTTTACGAAGTTTTGAGTTATGCCAAAGCGCTTAAAGAACCACACACTGATAACAAGAGAAATGGGGATGTAGAGATGCATAAGCCCCGCAAACAGCAGTAGTGCTCCAAGCGACAGGGTCCAGTGTAAGTGTCCGAATTCTGAGGAGACGTAATAGATCCAATTAAAGCCGATGAGAGTGAGAATGAATTGGCAGAGCCATGCTGATAAAAATACTTTTTTGTAAGAGAGTTTTTCAGAGGAGAAATTGAGTGTAGAAACCCATAAAGGAATGTAGCAGAAAAGCAGCGCCCAACCTTTAAACGGAATGTAAGAAGTACCTATCAAAATACCGCTCAGAGCGCCTGCGAAGAGGTATGAAGAAAAAAATATAGGAATAAACTTGAAAAAGCTAAAATTTTTAGTCATCCTATAATCAGTATCATAATCTGTTATTCGGGGGAAGACGCAGATGAATATAGAAATTAATAATTCAGGACGCCAAACTGATCAAATGAGTCGAAGCTTGGGCGAACAGGAAGTGCGCTTTCGTTGTCCTCATTGCCAAAAACTTTATCGAACAAGCGCTGATGTATTTCAGGGCAGTGATCCCGAATTTGATTGTTCAAGTTGTGCAAAGCCCTTTTTATTATCGGGTGAGCAAGATATGTTTGGTTTATTTGTAACAACTCAACCTAGTCAGAACAAAAGCTTTGATGTTTGTCCGAAGTGCTCGAGCCTTAAGCCTCAAAATAGTGATGAATGCCCAAGTTGTGGTGTTTATGCCAGCCGATATTTAGAATTACAAAAAGCAGAAAGCCCAGTTCTGTTTGAGCTTAATCAACAGTGGCAACGAGTGGTCACTCATTTTGATGAAGACCAATATCACCAAGATTTTTTAAATAAATGTCATTTAAAAATGGCTCTTAATTTTGCCTTCCAAAAGTATTCAGAATTGCAAAAAACTATTGGTTTTGATTCTCTTTGTGAAAAGTATATTCGTCAGATCGAACTAAGACTTGAAGAGCAGTTTAAGGCGGTTCCTGAGAATTCAAAATCAGCTGTGAAAATTTCGCAAGATGTGGGTTTGAACATAACTCAGGTCATTTTTATGGCTTTAGGTTCGATTGGTATGATTATGCTGATTTATAATAAGTTTATTCCGACATTCCCGAATTTTAATGGACTAGTCATGATGTTAACCGTACTTGCTTTCGGAGTTGGTTTATTCTCTAGTGGCAAATCCAGTATAAAATTTTAATTAAAAAATTAGTTTTCATTTTCTACAGGTTTAAGCTCAGTACCTATACGCGTGTTCTGTTTCTTTTTGCGACCTTCGTTTGGAAGGTTGTTTAAAAGCAAGCGACCAAACTGCGCCACGTTATTCACACTTTTTAAATTGGGGTCATTAGAGTCAGTCCCACCACTTTCACGTCTTCTAGAGTCTGACGGAAAGCTATCTTGCACGCGCTGTTTAGCGATGCCCGTAAGGCCTGTTTCGCCACCTAAAATAGTTAAAGCTTTAAATAGATTAAGTTGGCGCGAAGTTTTCGTTTTGGCAATTAATGATGGTGAAGTATCGCCAGTAGATAAGATATAATTTTTAACTTCAGTTGCATCAAAGTACTGATTTTTATGTGACATGACTAAAGCGGCAGCGCCTGTTACGAAAGCGGTGGCTTGGGATGTGCCAGTCATTAAACCGTAAGAGTTATTAGGTAAGCACGATAAAATATTTTGTCCGGGAGCTGCGATGTCTACAGTTACTGTTCCATAGTTAGAAGAAGCTAAAACTTCAGTTGTCGGATCGATGGCAGTTACAGAAATAATATTTTTTAAGCCGTAGTCTGCAGGGTAGTAGTGATGTTGATCGGAGTTAGATCTTTCGTTACCGGCAGCAGCTACGAAGAGAACTCCCTTTTTTTCTGCTAATTCAACAGTGTCATGTTCGTCTTGTGAGTAGTCTGTTCCGCCACCAGAGTAATTAATAATGTGAGCGCCCATTTTAACGGCGTAACGTATAGCAAGGATGGTATTTTTAAGGTTATCCGTATTCGGAACCTTAGGGTCGAAATACTTAATCACCATAAGGCTTACATTGGGTGAAATACCACTGATGCCTTTTTTATTTGAAGCTTCAGCGCCGATAATGCCCGCGATATGCGTTCCATGTCCGTGATTGTCGTCAAGACGGTTATTATTTGATACAAAATTCCAACCGTGAACGTCATCAATAAATCCGTTGCTGTCGTCATCGATTCCGTTGGTGGCACGGTTTCGGCCTTTTGCATCTAGGCCAGATTCTCCACTATTAACCCATAAGTTATTTTTTAAATCTTCATGGTTTTCGTCAATGCCTGTATCGATCACAGCAATAATTGTGTCTTTAGTTCCCTGACTGACAGACCATGCACGTGCTGCGTCTGATTTTTTAAGGCCCCAGGCTTGTTTAATGGCTGGGTCGTTGAATAAGGCAGAAGGCTCATCTGTAACAGTCGTTGTTTGATCTTTTACTAAACCTAATTCAAACTCGCGATTCTCTTGCGCTTTACTCTTCTTTTTAGTGGATTGCGTTTGGCGAACAGGATTGGAATCTCCTAGGTAATGTGAGTAAACAAACGCAGAGGCACAGAAAAGAATGAAAACGGCATTGATGGCGAGCAAAGGATTGATTTTCTTCATACCTCTCTTTTCGGATAGATATGAAGCGGTCTGAAGAAGCCTCTAGAATAAATTTAATTAGTTTAAAAAGTCGTCTGGAAATTCGTGCTCACTGTCTCGATTTGAGATTCTTTCGTAAAAGAGCTTATTGCGTGCGATGAGTTTTACATAAGTTCGTGTTTCGTCGTAAGGAATTTCTTCGATAAACTCGAGGACGTCATCGCGTTTTCTATTTTTGAGCCAGCTCGATAGGGCTCCTGGGCCAGCATTGTAGGCTGCGGCCACATAAGTGAGCTGGCCATTTTGTTTACGTACTTGTTCCATTAATTCAAAGCTGCCAAGTTGAATGTTAATCGCTGGATCGTAAAGGTCTTGTGGGCTGCGGTAAGGAACTTCGAATTTTTTAGAGAGCTGTTTGGCCAAACGCGGAATAACTTGCATTAAACCCATTGCATCGGCATTACTCCGAGCTTTTTCATTGAATGCAGACTCTTGCTTCATGATGGAGTAGATCAATGAATTTGGCACCTTAGTGCGAGCCGACATTGCGCTCACGCGGTCTAAATGAGGTTGCGGAAAAATTTCGTCAGGATAATTAATAAAAACATCTAATTTTTCATTGTTATCGAGTTTAGAAAAAGCTCTAAATAATGATAGGTATAATTGATAATTTTTAGCTAGGTAGAGTGATAGAGAAATATCATCTTCTTTTGATTTAGAAAGTAAACCAATTGCTTTTTCACTCAAGTTGTACTCACGGTACTTAGCCAAATCGGTAAATATGTTTTTTTCGGTGGAATTTAAAAAGTTGAGTTTGAGATCGTATTTAAAAAGGTTACTGGCTTTCACAGTTTTTAAAGCGGGTAATTTAACACCGAGTTCACGGTAAGAAACTAAGCCGTAATAACTAAAAAAATCATTTTTACTAATAGATTCGAGTATGAGCTTTGCTTGAGCAGCGTCTTCTTTTTCTGCAGAAAACTTAAGGCTTCGTGCTTGATAAAATAATGCGCGTGATCTTTCTGAAAGGTCTGTGGTGCTGTTAGCTAATGCCGCAAAAGATTTTTCAGCCTCTACATATTTTTTTTCTTTATAGAGAATCCAAGATTTGAGCCACATAATGCGATCATTGTTGAAAGTAAGACCCTTAGGCGTCTTTTTTTTAATATCCTCAAGAGCTGT
>JBEBIK010000217.1:0-4289 GCA_040080445.1 Pseudobdellovibrio sp. | reverse complement strand
ATCAAGCACTGCGTGCGCACCACTTGTACCGTTTAGACGTGGAATACATGATTCAAAATGGCGAAGTGGTGATTGTGGATGAGTTTACTGGTCGTTTAATGCCAGGTCGCCGCTGGAGTGATGGCTTACACCAAGCTATTGAAGCTAAAGAAAAAGTTGAAGTTAAAAATGAAAATCAAACTTTAGCCACAGTTACTTTTCAAAATTATTTTAAAATGTACGACAAATTATCGGGCATGACAGGTACAGCAGATACAGAAGCTGTTGAGTTTAGAAAAATTTATAATCTAGGTGTGAATGTAATTCCGACAAATAAACCGATTAAAAGAAATGACGTTGAAGATATTGTTTTCAAAACGGAAGAGGCTAAATACAAAGCTATCACTCGAGATATCAAAGAACGTCACGAAAAAGGTCAGCCTATTTTAGTGGGTACCGCTTCAATTGAAAAATCTGAAACATTATCGCGTTGGTTAAAAAAAGATGGCGTTCGTCATGACGTTTTAAATGCTAAACATCATGAGCGCGAAGCTGAAATCGTAGCTCTTGCTGGTCGTAAAGGCGGAGTGACAATTGCGACTAATATGGCGGGACGTGGAACCGATATCGTGCTCGGCGGTAATGCCGAAATTCTGGCAAAAAAAGCAGTGCCTGCTGCAGAGGGTCCTGAATACGAAGATGCAGTTCAGAGATATAAAAAACAATGTGATTCTGAAAAAGTAGATGTGTTAGCGGCTGGTGGTCTTTACATCATCGGTACCGAAAGACATGAATCACGCCGTATTGATAATCAGTTGCGCGGTCGTTCAGGACGTCAAGGTGACCCGGGAGAATCTCGCTTTTATTTATCATTAGAAGATAACTTAATGCGTATTTTTAACGGTGAGAGAATTCAAAAAATCATGACGATGCTTAACATTCCTGAAGATGAGCCGATTACTCACAAAATGGTGACTAATGCTATTGAGGGTGCGCAACGCAAGGTAGAGGGACACCATTTTGACGTGCGCAAAAACTTATTAGATTTCGACAATGTAATGAATATGCAACGTAATGCCATTTATAAAATGCGCCGCCAAATTTTAGATGGAAAGCAAATCGAAAGATCCCTTTTAGATATGTTAGGCGATGTAGTTTCAGTTATTTTAGATACGCATGTACCACAAGATGCAAAGGCTTCCGATTGGAATATAGAAGGCTTAAATATGGCATTAATGGCACAGTTTGGTTTCAGTATTGATGTAAACGCATCGATGTCACTTGATAAAATCCAAAACGAGATCACTGTGCGTGTTAAGCAAATTTTTGAACACCAAAAAGCTTCTATGGGTCAGTACTTCGAGCAAATTTCAAAAATGATTATGCTCAATGCCATCGACCAAAGATGGAAAGAACATCTTTATACAATTGATAAAGTAAAAGAAGGTATTAACTTACGCGCTTACGGACAAAAAGATCCGTTAATTGAGTATAAAAAAGAAGCCTTTAAAGCTTTTGAATATCTTAGTAATATTATTAAATCAGACACTATCGAAAAAGTTATGCGTGTTCAGCTTGTTCCAGACAGTATGGAGCAAGCTATTGAAAAACTTCGTCCTCATGATACTGATGCCGTTGAAATGAATTACTCAGCTCCATCAGATTCAGAAGATTCTTTCGCAGATTTGCCAGTTTCTAAAAGTAGTTCTACGAGCGCAAATTCAGAAGAGCCTACAAAAAGAAGAATGGTTGGTGGCCCGCCAAGACAAGACGAGCGGGTACAAAATCGCGCTGAGCGCAGAAAACAAAAGGGGAGATAAGTATGATTTGCCCTAACTGTCAGACTGATGTTGCCGTCACTGAACAGCACTATGGGGCCCTTTATACTTGTACCAGTTGCCAAGCCGTTTATTTTATTGGTTTTGATGGTCAGCCTGTATACGGAGAAGAACCAGCAGAAGTACTTACCGATTTAAATTATGGCGGAGCTGAGCCTGACCAGCCTGCGCCAGAGCCTGAAGCTCCAATGCAAGACATGAGTGCCAATGGTGGTTTTGAAGCCAGTCTCGAGCCGCTTGTTGATAGCGTAGACATGGTAGATTTTGATAACAAACTAGAAGATCAGTTTGCTAGTTTAGAAGTGACTCCAGAAGTAGATAATTCAATTGAAAATCCAATAGAGCCGCAAAACGATTCAGGCTTTGAGGCTCTACCAAATGATCTTGCGCCCGAACCTGATTTTTCAGATAGCGCTGCAAATCCGTTTGAGCCCGCTAAAGAAACACCAGCTCAAATTAAAACGCGCAAAGATAGCTCTTTCAGTGATGCAGCCAAAGAAATTTCGTCTTATGGTAATACCGAAGTTCAACTGGCTGGTATGAATTATGATTTGAAAGTAATCGGCATTGATACTCAAGAGACGGCCATGCTTTTTAAAGAGGCTATTGAAGATTCAAAATTTGGCTGGGACGCGAATGAAGTTATGAAGGGTCTTAAAAACGGACAAATTGAATTTAAAAGACTTAGTCCAGTTAAAGCCTACATTTTGGCTAAACGTATACAGTTTTTAGATATTGAAAAACTATGGAAGCAAAATGTCTTATCTTAAGTTTATAACGTCTCTATTTTTAGTTTTATTTTCTACTATCACATCTTTTGCGCAGACGTCTGAAGAAGCAATTGATAACAATGATAAAGAATACTCTGGTAAGCAAAATCAAGACTGGGAAAAAATACAAACTAAACTTGGCACCATGAAGTCTAAACTCGAAACCCAAGAAAACATAATCAAAGCACTAATTGCCGAAAAACTGAATCTCAATGGAGAAGCTTTGGCGGTAAAAATGGAACAGCTTAAAAGCGAACATTACAAATTTGAAAAAATGGTAGATGAATACAATGAATTAAATTTGCAATACTTAACCAAGTTTCCAGAACGTGGAATTAAAGAAAAACGAATCTATACACGAATGAAAAGTAAATCTTTACAAGCTTTTGAAGATGACCAAACCCTGCAAGGTCGCGTGAATAAACTTCAGTCTAAAATTTTAACTCAGTATCCAAAATCAACTGAGCAGTTAAAAAAGAAAAAGAAAAAACCTAGTGATAAATCTTTAGACGCTAAAAAAAATTCGATCGAGCCTGAAGTAAAAAAAGATAAAGACGTTACTGATCAGATTATTCTAAAAAATTAATTCAGTTTAAATTTAAAACTGTCTTCGCCAAGAATTTTATTAATCTCAGCTTCTGATACACTAAAATTACTAGTGCCGTTGAAGCGAATTTCAAATAAGCGCCACTCGTTTGGCATTTCCTCATCGCTGTATATAGACTGAGCTTTTAAAAGACTGGCTTCTTTTTTAAGTGCTGGTTGATTTCTTAATGATTTAAAATCTTCTATTTTTGTAATTAAAGAATCGAGTGAGCTGTCTTTTTTTATTTCTACGCAAGAAAAACTATGAGTTATCAAAGGTTCTTGGCCCGAAAATGCAACATTAAGCGCTTTAAACTTAAGTTCAATAATAGTGTAGCTAGCACAGGCCGATTGTAAGCGGTCAGTGCTTAAGCCAACTTCAGTAGCAGAGCCTACAAACCTGAAACTGTTCATTAGATCTAATTTTTGAATTTGTCCCTCAGTTAATCCGCTATCTGGTATAACGCTGGCTAAATTTCGCTGTTGCTCAGTCGATATTTTTAAAACAATTCCTACAAACACAAAATCTAAAATGACAAATAAGATTAAAAATTTTTTCATATTAGTACTCACATCCTAATGAATCGGTATCTATTTTTCCAGGCGTAGAGCGATCTATTCCTGCACCTAAATGGGTTTGCATAACACTTGAGGAGTCAGAAATATGTTTTAACCCTACTCCGTGTCCCATTTCGTGAAGCATTAAACTCAATAAGCTAAGCTTTGAACTACCTGGAGTTTCTCCGTCGGCGTAATACTTAAAATCTTTTGCATTTATTTTGATGTCGGCATCACGAAGCTTACTAATGTCCCAGCGAATTCCCGTGCGCGCTTGTTCTTGGCTTTGATCGGCAGGCCAATCTGTAACCCAGTAAATCATATTGAACCTATCGTCGCTGGGGCCGTTTGCTATTGTGTTGTCGCGGTGAACGATAATGAGCCCTGTTCCTAAATAGGCGTTCCATTGGTTGGCTGCTTTAATAATTGTGGCGTCGTATTTGGTGGGAACGCTAGAGCTGATTATAAAAGTAACAGGTTTTGATGATTTCCAAGAAACGCGCAAGCCCTGTGAGCTTTGTACAAAATTGCAAGACTCAACACTGCCCAAGGCTAAGAC
>JBEBIK010000216.1:0-4290 GCA_040080445.1 Pseudobdellovibrio sp. | reverse complement strand
TAAATACTTTAAATATTTGTTCTATGGATAACGAATTAGATTTAAAATCCACATCTTGATAACTTAAGTTAAAAAGTTCTGTTAAAAATCTGTAATACTCAAAAGAAGGCATGTATTTATAGGTTCTAAATGACACACCATCTTGGCCATAGATAGAGCAAGCGCCAGTTTCGACCGGTTTTAATGGTCTTTGATGAAACATCTTTCCTCTTAAGGTTGCCCAGTCTTTATCAGTTATATTCTTGTGATGTTTTTGTTGTGTTTTGACGATTATATCGAACTCAGTCTCAATTAAACCTCTTAATAGATGAAAATCATTTTCTATTGTAGCTTTTGTCGACAGGCCTTTTTTATAACGGTCATTTAGATATTGACCAACAGTATCAAAATTCTTTTCTTTAAGGCCATCTTGGAGCTTTTTAATTCTTTCAGAAATTTTATTAGATTTATCTTCTTCTGATCCGCCTTTTCGGTTGGATTTAAATCCTCTTCTTAGGTTCAGGTAACAAAGTACGCGGCCTAACTCGTGGGCTGATATTTTATCGGACGCTGCTTTGGCTCTAAATGTAAGAACATCCAGGGATTTTAACTCTTGTTGTTCTAATGGATTAATAGGAAAGAGTCCCATTTTTACCAATTGATTTAAGACGAGTTTTTTTCTTTGTTTGAATCTGTCGCGTCTTCGGCGCTCGTGACGTTTTTGTCGCCGCTTAGCGGCTAAGGTTGTTTGGTCTTTTGGGTTGCGCCCGTCTGAAAAAATACGACTGCCTAGTTTTTCAATTTTAGCGGGATTTCCTTCGGCATCTAGTTCAAGAATCGCCCAGCCAATTGAATTAGTGCCTATATCCAAACCTAACGTATACTGCATAGTTACCTCGAAAATCAAAGCTACAATATTGTTGACTCTTTAATCAAATTAAAATTAACTTGTTCATGTTATTGAATGTTTATAGTTGGGAATCTGTGAGCCAATCAGTAACAAGCGATACCGCAAGGTATTCGCACAAAATTGAAAGGGAGGCTACGGCCTCTCTTTTTTACGTCTCTGACTCTTGTCTGAATTTTTACATGTTAAAAAATTGTTAAGCTTTAAAAGTTAATGTTTGACCTCTTAAGTCAGTGCTAAGACACTCATCCTATGTCTTTAGTAGCAGAGCTTTCAGAAGTAAAAAAAGAAATTATCGCACTTGAAAAAGTATCGGCGGAGCTTCGGGGGTATCTTTGACCTCGACCGCAAGAAAAAACGTTTAGACGAGTTAGCGCTAGCCGCAGAAAATCCGGTTATCTGGGAAAAGCCCCAGGAAATGCAAAAACTAAATAAAGAAAAATCTATTCTCGAAAAATCAGTTAACGAATGGGCTGGTTTTAATAATAAACTTGAAGATGTAAAAGTTTTGCTCGAAATGGCTGTTGAAGCTCACGACGAAGACACCTTTAAAGAAGTTAAATCTGAAATAAAAGAAATTCATAAAATTGGCGAAGCTTTAGAGCTAAAGCGAGTATTAAGCGGTGAGCTCGATGCTAATAGCGCTTACGTTTCAATAAATTCAGGGGCTGGTGGTACTGAGAGCTGCGACTGGGCTGAAATGTTACTGCGAATGTACACTCGTTACGCCGATAAACACGGTTACAGATGCGAAATCATCGACATGACCGAGGGCGAAGGCGCTGGAATAAAATCTTGCACCTTACTGATTACAGGCGAATATGCTTATGGTTATCTTAAATCCGAATCAGGTGTGCATCGCTTAGTTCGTATCTCTCCATTTGACTCGAATGCTCGAAGACACACTTCATTTGCCTCAGTCTTTGTGTGGGCAGAAGTCGATGATGATATTAACATCGAAATTAAGCCTGATGATATCGTGGTTGAAACCTACAGATCGAGCGGAGCTGGCGGACAGCACGTAAATAAAACGGATTCAGCAGTTCGTATGCGCCATTTGCCGAGTGGAATAGTTGTGGCTTCGCAAACTCAAAGATCGCAGATTCAAAATCGTGAAAAAGCTTTAAAAATGTTAAAAGCTGCGCTCTACGAAAAAGAAGTCGAAAGAAAAAATAAAGAAAAAGACGAAATGAATTCGACCAAAAAAGCCAATGAGTGGGGCTCGCAAATTCGATCTTATGTTATGCACCCGTATCAACTGGTTAAAGACCACCGCACTATTTTTCAGAGTAATCAGGTGAATGATGTGATGGATGGCGAGCTGGATGATTTTATTATGGCCTATCTTAAAGCGCAATTATCGGGAACTCTGGGTCTTAATACAGGCGGAGATGATCTCGTATGAGATTAAATTTTTGGATTGCTTACAGACTGCTTTTCTCAAGACAAATTTTATTTGGCGGGTCGGCTCCTCTTTCGTTTTTTGGTTTGATTTTAGGTGTGGCGGCCTTAGTGGCTTCTATGGCTGTGATGAGCGGCTATGTTGAGACTTTAAAATCAGCTATGACGGATGTAACCAGCGATCTGCAAATTGTTAAACGCGGAAAACTAGGCGAAGACTGGGCTACTTTTTCTAAAAAAATTAAAGCTGAAGAGCCGCGTATAGAAAGTATGATGCGCTTTGGATACGCTGAAGCCGTACTGGCTCGTAAAGGCCAAGTATCAGGCGTGCTATTTCAAGGTGTAGAACCTGCTGAGCTTAATAAGGTATTGAATATTTCCAAAAGAGTTAAGCAAGGTGAGTTGCAATTGGGCCTAGAGCAAATTGTTATTGGCTCAGGGCTTGCCAAAAAATTTAATATTCAAATAGGCGAAAAAATCTATCTCGTTGTACCGCTAGCAACCCCTTTTGAGTCCTCAGGGTTTAAAAGACAATCTAAAGAGTTTTCGGTTACGGCCATAGCTGATTTTGGTAAAAACGACTGGAACGAAAGATTAGTAGTTGGAAACTTAAAGTCTTTACAAGAGTTAACTGAAATAGGCGACCGTTATACGGGTGCCTTTATAAAACTAAAAGATCGCGATATGGCTCATGAAGCCGCAATTAATTTAGAATCTAAGCTCGGCCCAGGCTTTAATGTTATGACGTGGTATGATGTGAATCGGAATATATTTGAAGCGGTGGTTATTGAGCGTGCGGTTATTTTTTTAGTCGTCTTACTCATAGTCATTGTAGCTGCGTTTAATATATCGAGTACATTGTATGTCTTTATTCGGCAAAAATACTCTGACATTGCCATTTTAAAAACTCTAGGTCTTAGTCAAAAGAAAATTAGGCTTATATTTTTAAGCCAAGGTCTCATTGTGGGCACTTTAGGGACAATTATCGGAGTTATCTTGGGCTATGATCTCTGTTTTGCGTTTATGTATTTACAAGAGCACTACTCGCTTATTTCGGGCTCTGTTTATAAAATTGATAAAATCTACACCGAAATTCGTTTTATAGATCTATTTGTGATATGCGCAGCAACTCAATTAATTTGTTTAGTAGCCACTTATTTTCCGGCTTACAAGGGTAGTCAACTTGAAGTTATCGAGGGATTAAAAAATGGATAGTACGGTTTATTCTTTCAAAAAAAATATTATTGAAGTTGAAAACTTAAGTAAGAGCTATGTAACTGGTTCTTCTAATTTAGAAGTGCTAAAAGAGATCTCGTTTAGCATACAGCAAGGTGAAGCCGTTTGTTTGCTTGGAACGTCTGGTGCCGGTAAATCGACTTTGTTGCAAATTATTGGCACACTTGATCGCCCGACTTCGGGTAAAGTCATGTATCAAGGTGAGGATGTATTTTCATTGAATGATGAAAGTTTAGCGCAATTTCGAAATAAAAAAATGGGCTTTGTGTTTCAGTTTCATCATTTGATTCAAGAAATGACAGCCGTTGAAAACATCATGTTGCCCGCCCTTATAGCAGGGGATGATCCTGCTGAAAGCAAAATCGAAGCAATGAAGTGGCTTGAGTTTATGGGTTTGAGCGATCGTGCAGAACATTTTCCTCCTCAACTCAGTGGCGGTGAGCTGCAAAGAGTGGCTATTGCACGTGCTTTAATCAAAAAACCTGAGGTTCTGCTTGCAGATGAGCCAACTGGTAACTTGGACTCTGAAAATTCGCAAAAAATTCAGGATTTGTTTTTTGAGCTCCGGAACAAGCTTGGGTTAACTTTAGTTGTAGTTACTCACGATATGAATTTTGCGAATAAATTTCCGCGTGTCTTTAAAGTCAAAGATGGACGTTTTGCGTAATAATCTGTGTTTTAAAAGTTACCTACTTTGACAAGCTCCCATAGTCTAGTTAGCCTTGGGTAGTTGTGCATAATAAGTTATTAAAAAAATTAGCCTTTTT
>JBEBIK010000215.1:0-4297 GCA_040080445.1 Pseudobdellovibrio sp. | reverse complement strand
GTTTTCTCTAAAAAATTTGAAGTTCCAGTTATTGCTCGCCAAATATCAAGTTACGACCACCTAAAACAAGAAGTCGCAAAACTGCCATTAGACGCTTGGTGCGTATTAAGCTTAATTTTAATTTTTGTAACTCTTGGATTAAGCTTAAAAACATTTGTTACCAATAAAAAGAACCAATTGGCCGAAAACTTTTTAACACTTTCAAGGTGGCCTATTTATTCAG
The DNA here is from genome assembly GCA_040080445.1 of Pseudobdellovibrio sp. Lineage (GTDB taxonomy): Bacteria > Bdellovibrionota > Bdellovibrionia > Bdellovibrionales > Bdellovibrionaceae > Pseudobdellovibrio. The sequence continues at coordinate 4,074 of JBEBIK010000215.1, read as the reverse complement.
CACTAGTTATAACTTTGTTAGTTATTTCAATTACTTATGTACGATATTTAGAATACAAAACGCCCCATGCAATAATTATTGCTGAAAAGGCGCAAGTGCAAACAGCACCTGGAGAAAACAAACCCGTCATTTTTGAAGCCCAATCTGGCCTAGAGCTTGAGATCTTAAAATTCGACCAAGGTTATTTTCAGATACGTTACCCCGGAGCATTTGCAGGTTGGATTAAGAAATCTCAGCTTGAAATTTTAAGCTTATCTTTTGAGCAAAAAAATTAAGTAAATTAAACACTTTTAAGGATTCACTTTGACATCGATTCTTCATTCGGGTTTTATCTTTTTAAGAGCAAAAAACGGGTGCAATTCATGACAGTTAAGATCTTGAAATTATTATTTATTTTTCTATTTTCAATTTCTATATTTTCTTGCTCATCTGCAGACAAAAAACCTGAAACGGCTGAAGAAGCCTTTAAAGTTGCAAAAGAACTCGATGATGATGGTCGCTTTCAGTCCGCAATTCAAAGATATAACGATGTAAAAAATAAATTTCCATACAGTGCTTTAGCCACTGAAGCAGAACTGTCAGTAGCCAATGTTCACTTTAAAAGTGAAGACTATGTTGAAGCTCAGATCTCGTATCAAAATTTTCGCGAACTACATCCTAAACACCCCAAAATTGACTACGTTATTTATCGCATTGGTATGAGTTACTTCATGCAGCTGCCTGAAACAATTGATCGCGATATCGTATTAGCCAACGACGCCATATACAGTTTTAATGAGCTTATTAAAAAGTATCCTAAATCAGAATATTATGCCGACGCTCAAGAGAATCGTCGTAAAGCATTTTCTATGTTAAATGAAAAAGAACTTTACGTAGCTGATTTTTATTTTAAAAAAGAATTATATGATTCTGCTTTATTGCGATACGTAAGCTCTTATAAAAAATATCCAGACTTTGGCTATCAGCCGCGTTCTCTTGCTGGAGCTATTAAAAGCTCTGTCAAAATGCAGGATAAAGAAAATCAAAAAACATACACCGACTTGTTGCTTTCAAAGTTTCCAGATTCGGATGAAGCAAAAGAAATTAAGCGAGAGGGATTATAGTGAAATCATTTTCTCAGCAGTTGATCGATGAGGCTCGTGCCGCTTTTATTGAGGGCGATTACACAACAGCAGAACCACTTTTAAATCAGCCCACTCTGCTGAATTCTAAAAATCCTGAAGTTTTACAAATGTTAGCCACGATTTACTACGATCAAGGTAAATTCAATAAAGCCATTTCTACTTTTAAAAAGGCTCTTGAAATTGAACCTAGCTACACCGACGCAGCAGTTGGTCTTTCTATTATTTTAAATGATATTGGCCGCTACGACGACGCACGCAGAATTTTTGACCAAGCTAAAGCTCAGCTCGATGCAAAAAAACAAGCGGCAGAACCTAACACAAACGAAAAATTTGCCGTTAAACATGCTGAACTTGCAGATATGTACTTACAGTTTAAACGCTTTGAAGAAAGTGCTGAACAGTATATGAAAGCCATTTCTTTATCGATTAAAAAAGTAGATTTAATTTTACGTTTAGCTGAATGCTTCGTACAAGCTGGCCAAAAAGACCGCGCCATTAAAGAACTAAAATCGCTTTTACAAGCCGACCCAAGACTCAGTGCTCCCCGACTGAAGCTCGGTTTAATTCTATACAACTCTCATCATATTGCCGAAGCCGTTGATCAGTGGGAGAATATTTTACGTTACGAACCTAAAAACCCTGAAGCTATACGCTACTTAAAAATGGCTCAAGCTGCTGGTGTTACAACACTTACGATATAAGAAAGAATTTTTATGGCTCAAATCAAAGATGAAATGACATCATTTTTATCAAAAGAAGATATTGCAAAACTTGTTTCTAAATTAGCGACACAAATTGAAAACGATTACGAAGGCAGAGAAATTATCTTTATTTGTCCGTTACGTGGTTCAGTTCATTTTGCTGCCGACTTAATGAGAAAAGTGGGTCTTATGCAACAAGTTGATTTCGTGTACGTACAATCAACTGAAAAAGGCGGAGCCATCCGCATGACAAAAGACATCACGATTAATATCACAGGCAAAGACGTTATTATTATTGAAGAAGTTATCGATACTGCACGTACTTTAAGTTTCTTAAAAAGCCGCTTATTAGCTTCTCACCCTGCTTCCTTAAAAATTGTAACTTTATTAGATAAGCCCGCACGTCGCGAATTACCTATTCGTGCCGATTATATTGGTAAAACTATTGAAGACCGCTATGTCGTTGGCTACGGAATGGACTCTGAAGAACTCGGCAGAAACTATTCTGATATTTACGTTCTGAGAAACTAATTAACCCATAAAAGCGTTAACTACGAACAGTGTGATAACACAAGCTACGTAAAGAAAAACAAACTGTTTTGGTATCATAAAGCCTCCGCTGTAATATATATAATGATGATCTCAGAGTTATGTTACGTCAGTGTGAAGGCTAGCTCAAATTTTCGCATTAAAACACGTCTTAGGTCGGGATGCTGTTTTAATCTGAGAAATGCGCTACTCTATTTTTGAGTGAGCCGAAATCTATTTTACTTTTTTATTTTTTTGTTGATTCCGCCACTGTTGTTTTTTGTACGTCCAATTCATGTAGGTGATCTTGCCATTTGGACAGCTCTCGGAAGAGACAGCCTTTATAAGCTCTCGTTAATTATTTATGATTCGTATTGTTTTACGGCCACTTCTGAAATGATCTACTCTGTACTTAGTAGCATTTTATACGGTTATCTCTATAAAATTGGGGATCTTCATTTAGTTAGCTTTATTCATGCATTTATTGCGAGCATATGGGTTTGTATCTGGTATCGGCACTTGGTCAAAAAAGCAGGTACCGGCCTTGATGTTTGGAACTCGTCTTCATTTTTAGTTTTTACTATAGCATTAATTGGCTCTTCTTTTGTTTATATTGCAAGGCCTGCACTGCTTGCAACTGTGCCTTTATTGCTCAGTTAAGTAATTTTGAATGTTAACCGCAGCACACGAATTAGTTTTAAAAATATAATTCTACTAAGTCTTATTGAAGTTATTTGGGTTAACTTACACGGTTCTTTTTTGATTCTCCCTCTGATGTTAATATGGCAATTACCTTTTTTACTTTTAAACAAAAATTTTAATCTAATACTTAATAGAATTATTGCTTTGATTGCAGTTCTCGCAATGACTTTAGTAAACCCTTTCGGGTGGCGTTCAATATCCTATACGTGGCAAACGGCATTAATTTCTAAGGCACGCAATTTTGACGAATGGCTTCCGACACACTATTTTGATTATGCATTTCAATCAGCATATTTTTATATTTTTGCTATGTCCATATTAGGAATTATTTTATTCAGAAAAAAAGCTTCTTTAAGTTTATTCTCTGACCCATTTTTTCTTCTCTGGCTGAGCGGTTTTGTGGCCGTAAGAAATACGTTTTTTATATTTCTAGTTTTACCCATATTTACTTTTAATGAGCTTTATGATTTTAAAACTATGGCTTCGAAAAACAATGCCAAATCTAAAGTTTTTAACGCTTTAATAATTTTATTATTAGCGGCCAGTATTGTGCTACTCAGTCCTTTCTATAAAAACAAGTCTTCTTTTGTTTTACCTCAAGATCTGCAGCCCGTTTTTGATTTAAACACCCATGCTCCTAAAATTTCTGAGTATTTAAAAACTAACAACGGACGCGTTTTTAACTCTTGGTCTTATGGAAGCTCTCTTGCACTTACTCAGCCCAATTTTTATTTTATTGATACGAGAAATATTATTTTTAGCGATGAAATTGTAAAAGAATATAAAGATTTTGTGAGGTTTCCTGAGCTTAATGAGGGCATACCCGACCGCTACGAAGTATCTTATGTAATGGTTAATAAACAAGACCTGGCTCTACTCACTTGGTTGCAGCAATCAGCTCGATTTGAGCTAGTTCTAGATGAAGATCCAGCTTATTTGTACAAATACTTAAAATAAAGTTAAGTCTTAGATTCTGTCTCAAATTAATACTCAAGTTTTCCCAAAAACAGACGATAAGT
>JBEBIK010000214.1:0-4299 GCA_040080445.1 Pseudobdellovibrio sp. | reverse complement strand
CAATTGCTTGAAGCTAAATGGGGTGCATTTGAAGAGGTAATGTGGACCTTTAAAGGCTTAAGTTTCAAACCTGAATACTTAATTCGCCACTACATGACGACATTTATAAAAGAAAGCTCACGCTAGTTTCTCTGAGCTTTATCTGCCAATAAATGTTTTTAAAAAAAAATACCAAAATAGTTTTTATCAATATATTAGTTCTTATCGGAATTTTATTTTGTATAGAGTTGTTTTTCAAAATTAATAAATTCTACAACTTTTTAAGCACGTTTCATACAACACCTACGATGCCACCTGTAAAATCCTTGAATACAGAACAGGTAAAACAAAAATATGGTTCTAATATTAACAACATCCCTGAAGAATACCGCGCCAATATCGACCCGAGATTAAATAAATTTACTTTAGCCAATGTAGATCAATCCAGTAAAATTACACCCTTCTACCCTTACGGTAAAAGCGATGAGATCAGTGTTATCAGTACTCAATACCACCTCTTACCACCCAACCAAGATATTATAATTTACGCTGCAGATTACAAACTTTACCAAGACAACCTACGAGTAGTTGAAAATCAAGATCACAAAAAAAAGACCTCAAAATTTATTCTCACCATGGGCGACTCTTTTACATTCGGCCAAGGGGTATCTACTGGCAAAGACTATCCTTCGCAGTTGGCAAAAAAAATTGGCAACCAATGGAAAATTTATAATTTTGCCCGTCCCGGCGACGGCCCAAATGATACCATCTTTGGACTGACCACAAATCCCAATTACCTGAGCAAAGTAAAAGAAAGTGAAGGCATCGTCATTTGGTACTTCATCGACTCTCACTTCGAAAGACTTCTTTGTACTTTCTTGTGTTATCAAACTGGAGAATACCAATCTTATATTAGCAACAAACCCCATTTTGAATTCGATGGAAATGATTTCATCTACAAAGGCAGCTTTCTTCAGAGCTTTGACCCAAAAAGAAAACTACAACAACTAGCAAGCTCATTAGAAACCATCAAATTTTCAGGTATTGGATTAGCTGATACTTACACTCATGAACAGGTCGAGATACTTGCAAAATCTTTTTTAAAAATTTATACCGAACTCAAAAAACATAAAAAAGTAACTCAATTTTATCTCGTTTTTTTAGATAATACGAGATCACGCCCAGAGCTTATTGCAGCCGCCAATAAACTAGGGCTAGCGACTCTTGATTTTAGCGATATCACCGTTAATGAAAATGCAAAATATCCAATTGATAGACACCCCACCAGCGAATTTTACTGGATTCTCAGTGAGGCGCTTAAAAGTAAAATTGATTTGAAGTAACCCTCGAACTAACTTCGAGGGCAATTATAAACTAATCTGATTGTACGACCTGCAGGAACCGCAGGATTAAATACAAGACTATTATTTTGAATTTGCGTAGTAACTCCACCCATAGCAGGCGTAATCGTTACGTTAACAGGGCCCACTGGAGCACATTCTAATGGAACCGATGCTAAAGTGTTTACGATACGATCTTTGAAGTAATAAAGATTGCTTGAGTAATCGCTATCACAAATGCTTGTCGAAGCTCCACCCGTTAATTGCGAAAGCTCGTTGTACTTATAACCGTAGTGCGACTTCGAACCGCCCGCATCTTGCGAAGCCATACAAGCTGAGTCGCCTGGTTTTACGATAATCGAGTTAAACGTAAATCTTTTTGCGATACCAAATTCTTGTCTAACTTTATTAACTAAACCTTGAGGTTGGTCATCAGCTTCTAAGTTTTTAAACTCGCCACCATAATATTGGAGAGATTGGTTACCGCCCACTGATCTTTCATCTTCATCCGAAATCAGTATCACGGCTAAAGAAGCATCCGCTCGGTAACAAGTATTATATTCAGCGTACTCTAAGCTCCAGAAAGCGGCTTTGATACCACGTTCGTCGTCTGTTCCAGCCCAACCTGCACCAATTGCGCTCATCGTATTGGTAAAGACAGCGTAAGGATCAGAAGCACCTGTTTTTAATATCCACTGCGGCGAGCCTACATAACCCACCCAGTTGCGCGAAGCTCCCCAGTAGTAAGTTCCGTTATTGTAAACATCTTGCGATCTCGTAACTGTTGCACACATATTCCAGTCAATACCCGAAGCTGTTAGATCGGCCACGAAACCTTGCAAACGCTCTGCTAATTTTGAGTTGTCTGGCGCCATTGAATTTGAGTCGTCTACTACAACTAAGATATCGACTTTGTTGTCAGTAGCTTGTACTAATTTTTCTAAAATCACTTCGCGCACTGGGCTGTTAGCTGGTGCTACAGTTACTTCTAAAGGCGAAGGACTAACGTAACTGTTGTAACCAGGAGCTGCAGCCGTTAAATAAATAAAGTATGTTCCCAACCCTGCACCAATAAAATCACCAGTTGATGAAGAACCGCTTAAACCTGAAATCGCCACCGATGAACCGGCTTTAAATACACTCCACGTGTGTGTCACAGTAGAAGGATTACAACCTGAAGTGACTAATGGATTTGTACCTGTAGGTGTAACGGTTACAGCTACAGACGTATTATTTAAACGAGGCGCACAGTTTAGAGTTAAACCACCGCCATTTGTGTTATCGACAGTAATTGTTAAAGGTGTTGTTGTTGTCCAACTGCTATGACCTGGAACCGAAGATGTTAGATAAATTAAATAAGTTCCTGTACCTGAAGACAAGAAATCAGGATTTGAATTAGCTCCACTTAAACCCGGAATAGCCACATTGCTTCCGTTTTTAGTTACAGTCCACGTGTACTGAACGTTTGAAGGTAAACAGTTACCACTAATTAATGGATAAGGTGATGCCGAAGTTAAAGTTAAATTAGTTAATGCTCCATTAATACGAGGATTACAATCAATCGCTGTAACTACCGGAGGCGGACTTTGAACTGTTACCACTAAGGGTGCTGAACTTTGCCAGTGCACTGAGCCTGTTAGTGTCGAGTACAAATAAATTCTATAAGTTCCAGCACCATAAGATTTAATATTTGGTGTAGACGAAGCTCCACTCAAACCCGTGATCACAAAGGGAGAGCCGTCTTTAGTTGCAGTCCAGCTATAAGTGGCTGCCAATGGAGTACAATTAGAGCTCACAACTGGATTTGGATCTGTGGAAGCAACAACAACGCTTGTAAATGTCGTATTTAATTTTGGATCACAAGTTAAACTGTTACCAACTCCAGGGCCCGGAACAATAAACTCTAATGGCGTGGTAGCAACGAATGGGTTAAGTCCACCACCTGTTTGAGTAGATGTTAAATAAACGTAGTAATTTCCTTGCCCCAAAGCTGTAAAATCAACGTTAGAGGGATTCGCACCCGTTAAACCAGGTATCACAGTCGAAATAACAGTAGCGTCTGCTCTTTTTACAACCCAATTGTAATCAACATTTGATGGCGAACAGTTCGAAGTAATTGATGGAAAGCCAGAAGTTAATGAAGCGTATGTAAATGTTGTAAGCGAAGTATTGATTTTTGGATCACAGGCAATTGCTGAGGCCGTACAAGATGTTCCGCTACATGTTGTGCTGGCAATTACATTATCTGACTTAGTAAATTTGACTGGTGCACATGATGAAAAAAGTGAAAACAGTACTACCGCTAAAAGACCTACTTTTATCATGCTCATGGACACCCCTAATTATCTAGTCTCAGAATAAATCAATTCTCATTCTGATCATAGGGGGCTTTAGTCTGGTTATTCATATTGATACAATTCTAGGTAATTATCGTTTCAGAATAAGACAAAAGTCATGTTTACAAAAAAAAGAGGCCTCTTTCGAAGCCTCTTTTGAAGTCCTTAGTTTTAATTTATTAAATTAAAACGCTAAACCTAATTGCACGTTAAGAGAACCACGAGAACCGATTAAGTTCGAAGATTCAATAACTAGCTCAATGCTGTCTACGCGTAAAGAATTACGGTAATCAAGCGGCTGTCTTAATTGCTGACCTTGTCTAATAACGCCTTGTAAGTATCTTAAGTCTACGATTTGGCCATTAACTAAACGAGCCACAGCAGAACGAATTTGCACTTGGTTATCTTGAGCCACTAAGAAAAGTTCGTTTACGAACTGGCCGCGAGCATCAAGTCTAACAGTCGTTTCAACAAATTTTTGAGCTCTGAAAGAACCCATATCTTGCCAACGAACAGTTCTGTTAGGACCGTAAATATCTGAGTAACCCGGAGCTGGAGGAGCTGGGTATGGATTGTTAGGGTAAGGTTGTCCTGGATAAGGATTACCACCACCTGGGTATCCGCCACCATTGCCACCACCCTGT
>JBEBIK010000213.1:0-4303 GCA_040080445.1 Pseudobdellovibrio sp. | reverse complement strand
TCATCTTGATAAAATTAAAAAACAAGCAAGCCTTCTAGAACTTGAACTTAAAAAAGCCGCAGAAGAATTACATAAAACACGCGTAACTGTATCGGCTAAGCTTGAAACAAGTGTTAATAAAGAATTACTCGATCTCAATATGAAGGGTGTTACTTTTTCTATTGAAGCACGTAAAAACGAACAATTAAGTTCAAGCGGCATCAGCGATATTGAATATCTTTGCCAAGCCTCAAGCAAAGACCCTAAACGTCCTATTGCAAAAGTTGCCTCAGGCGGAGAGCTGTCTCGTATTTTATTAGCTCTTAAAAAAGCACTTGGCCAGTCAGAATTACCAAGAACTTACTTGTTTGACGAGGTCGACACTGGAGTTTCTGGCAACACAGCCGAAAAAGTGGGTAAAAAATTAAAATCTATTGCTCAAGGCCAACAAGTCATTTGCGTAACCCATTTACCACAAGTAGCGGCCTGCGGCGATGTGCACTTTTCTATTAACAAAGCCACTACCCGTGACAGCGTTAATATGAACGTAACCGAGCTTAAATCTAAAATGCGTATTGAAGAAATCGCAAGACTCATCTCAGGGGAAAAAATAACTAAGACTTCTATTGCTCATGCCGAACAACTCCTGAGCGAAAGTCTAGGCTAGAGTTGCACCAAGTCTAATACTCTTTCATTCTATAGAAGAACAAATGAAGGAGTTTTCATGAAGAGATTTATCCGCTCAATTCCTATGTATATTTTAGCTGCAGTCTGTATCATTTCTGTGGCCAGCGTTTCTCATGCCGCAAAAAAAAGAGGAGGCAGAGGAGCTTTCGCTGGAGGTTCGCTGTCAGCTGGTTTAGGCATCGCGATTTCGACTGCCGACCAAACTGGTATGAACAGTTTAATTAATGCCGCAAAGGCCGCCACGGCTTCGTCTGCTGGTAGCATGGGAAGCGCAACAGAATATATTGGATATTTTACCTTTCGTTTTTCTAATAACTTCGTAGCTCTTCAGTTAAGACCCTCATTCTTCTCTCAGAGCGCATCTGGCTCCGGTACAGATGGCTCGCATAGCTACAACCTCGATGGCTTTACAATCTTTCCAATGGTTAGAATTATTCCGCTGAGTAATGACCTAATCGATTTTTATGTTCAGGGCGGCTTAGGTTACGCCAAATTAGATGGCGAAATAAAAAATGGCGCAGCCCGTTCGAGCTTTAGCGGTTCTGGTTTTGGTATGCAAATGGGTTTAGGGGCTGAGTTCTGCTTTGTGCCTGACCACTGCTTCAACGTAGAAGGCAACTATCGCTATTTACCTATTTCTAGAAATATAGTTTCAAGTGCCACTGGACTACCTACTGGAACTTCACAGAATCAAACTGACCGAGAACTTGAAGACGCCTCAGGTAATGACGTTGCCACCACTCTTTCGGGCGTATCTGGCTTACTGAGCTATACCTATAATTTCTAAATTATTACATCTCATAGATTTAACCGGAGTTACTACAACTGAACTCCGGCATCTTGCATCTCATCTTTTAATCCCCACATTTTACCAAGTAACTTCGGCGCATGCGAACCTACATAGGCCATAATTAAATATTTAATAAGTCGCCCAGCAAAAATAATGGCTATGAGTTTTGAAAACGGTGTACTTGCAAGAACTGCCAAAATAACTGCAGGCTGTTGCATAATTGGCGTTACGGCCACAAAGAATACCAAATACAAACCAAATTTATCAAAAAACTCCTGAGTTAATTGCCAAGTACGGGTTGCATCAATAGAAGGAAAAGTCTGCAATATCCAAGGAAGCCCCTGCTGCTCTACCAAATAAGCTAATGCAAAAGCACCCACTGTCGAACCAATCGTTATGCACAGTGCAAAATTAATCCAACGTTTGGGGCTAATCATAGAACTCGAAATAAGAATTCCATCATTGGGTATAACAACAATAAAATTATCCAGAGCCGATAGCACTCCAATCAAAGGCGGATACCAAATACGATCCGTAAACTTTTGTAAAATTTTGGTATAACGTCTAATTTTTTGGTGTAGCTTTTCTGTTATCACTATAAGGCATCAGTCTTATTTTTTTTACGCTCTTCAACTCTTGCAACATACCAAGAGCTAAGCGCTGTTACTGTTAATACCATAAAAATAACTAACAAAGATACCCAGCTTGGAATCTTCACCAAATCAATAATTAACATTTTAACACCGATAAAGCCAAGAATAGCCGCCAAACCTGGCTTTAAATATCGAAGCTTTGTAACCCAATCTGCTAATACAAAATAAAGCGCTCGTAAACCTAACACTGCTAGTATATTAGAAGCAAAAGCGACGAATGCATCTTGAGTAACGGCGAAAACCGCGGGAATTGAATCAACTGCAAAAACTAAGTCTGTCGCTTCAATAACAACTAAAGCTAAAAATAATGGCGTAGCTTTATTAATACCGTTTTCTTTAACAAAGAAATTTTGCCCACTAATCTTATCAGTGGTAGGAATAAATTTTTTAATTAACTTTATAGACCAATTCTCTTTAGCATCAATTTCGTCATCAGTATCACGTAAAAACTTTATTGCAGTGAGAACTAGTATGAGACCAAAAATATAGAGGATCCAATGAAACGAGTGTAATAACTGCGCTCCAACTAAAATAAAAAAGGCACGTAAAACTATTGCACCCAATACACCGTAAAAAAGCACTCTATGTTGATATGCATCTGGTATTTTGAAAGAGCTAAAAATTAAAAGAATTACAAATAAGTTATCAACACTTAAGCTTTTTTCGACAAGGTAACCTGTTAAAAACTGCAATCCCATCTCAGATCCGAACTCAGTAGTAAACCAAGCTGTAAAGGCTAAGGATATAAATACCCATATTCCACTTTCAATTAAAGCTGATTTAGTTGAGACTTTTTTTCCGCTTTTACCAAATAAACTTAGATCTATTGCAAGAAGTGCAATGATGCCAATAGTAAAGCTTATCCAAAGCCAGTTAGGTGCTATTGAAAGTGAATTAATTGAGGCTTCCATGAGAATATCCTATCTTAGATTTTTGATTTTGTTTGTTTAGATTCAGAGTCTTGCAGTATTTTTTCAGTGTACGCGAGTGAAAGAGTAGAGAGCAAAAAGACTACATGAATAATTATTTGCCACTTTACAAGCTCCGGATCTTTTTTGCCAATATCTACAAAAGATTTAAGTAAGTGAATACCAGAAATACCTACTAAAGCTCCAGCTAATTTAACTTTTAATGTTCCAGCATTAATTTTTTCGAGCCAGTCTGGTCTATCCTCGTGATTCTGGAGATTAATTCGGCTAACAAATGTTGCGTAGCCCCCTATTATAACCATAACTAGAAGATTTAGAACCATGGCGATGTCTACCAAAGTTAGTATTCCTAACATTAAAACTTCTTCGCTAATACTGTTAACATTAGTAGCTAAATGCACAAGTTCTAATAAAAACTTATAAGAATAGAGCAGTGCTCCTACAATAAGCCCCCCATATATGGGTGCTTGGATCCACCGGCTCGAAAAAATAATAGACTCAAAAATAGTTTCAATTTTTTTCACTTAGTAAATATCCTTTATTGTTTTAAATTTTAATATACTACAAAACAGAGTAAGATCTTTTTTTGAATTTATAAAATAGATAAAAAATAATTTTAGTATTGCTTTAATCTATACAGAAAATGTATTCATTATCTGCGCTGCAATACTATTTTTGATTTTGCGATCTGCAGTAACTAAATATAGCTCTTCGTGCACACCCTGCAACTGACCAATTTCAGTTAACTCACCGCTAAGCACCGATCCTGTAACGGTATGAGTTGCAGTAGGTATTAAACCTAACCCACTAATGGCCATTAATTTTTTTACAGAAATATCCTGACTTTCAACAATAATGTTAAGTTCGATGTCATGTAATTGAGCCCAGTGGTCAAGGTCTTGTCTAAACTTACTGTCGTAAGTTGGAAAAATCATCGGCTGCCCAGATATCGATTTTGGAAAACCTTTTCTCAGAGATTTAAATTTAGGTGATGCATAAAAAGCTACATTTTTTTTAGTTATAGATTTGTGATAGAGCCCTCTCGCATCAAGACCTGTAGGTAAAAAATTAGTTACTAGTATATCCATTCGATGCGATGAAAGCTCACGTAACAACTCGTCTAATTTACCTTCTGATAATGTAATTTGGCACGAAGAGGCCTTAAACGCTTGCTTAACAAGCTGTAATACAATTTGTTTAGGTATGCTATCTAAAGCACCTAAGTGCAAAGTAGGCTTTAGAGGTTTAATGCGATCATGCAAAAC
>JBEBIK010000212.1:0-4316 GCA_040080445.1 Pseudobdellovibrio sp. | reverse complement strand
ATTAAGCTCTATGATTTTATCTGAAGGCGAAAAAGTTAAATCCAAAATTTCTCATGCTGTATTGGTGCCGAACGAACAAGGTATGTTACAAGCCATAGATGCAGGTTTAAAAGAAGTAGCTATATTTGCCGCCTGTTCAGAGAGTTTTTCGCAAAAAAATATTAATTGTTCAATTGAAGAGAGCTTTGAAAGATTTATTCCAGTTATGAAGCTGGCAAAAGAATATAAAATTAAAGTACGTGGTTATTTATCAACTTGTTTTGGCTGTCCGTTTGAAGGCAAAGTATCAGAGCAAAAAGTTATTAGACTTGTTAAAAAAATGCATCAAATGGGTTGCTATGAAATTTCAGTCGGCGACACTATCGGTGTAGCGAACACGGCTCAAGTCGAGTCGTTATTTAAAAAACTAAAAAAAGTAGTGCCTGCTAAAAAATTAGCTGGGCATTTTCATGATACGCGCGGACAAGCTCTAGCTAATATTTTAGCGGCGTACAATGTAGGAATTAGAACTTTTGATTCAAGCATTGCAGGTTTGGGTGGCTGTCCGTACGCTCCGGGTGCTGCGGGCAATGTGGCTACCGAAGATGTTATTTACATGTTTGACGGTATGAAAGTTAAAACAGGTTTAAAATTAGCTAAGCTCATTGAAACTAACAGATGGTTGCAGCCTTTAATGGATCACGAGCTTTCTTCTAAAGTGGGTCGTGTTGGCCTTTTACATCCTCTTGGTAAAGTTTAGTAATTAGCTTCAATATATTTAACAACTTCAGCCGACTCATTAATCACTCTTTGTGTTGTGATTGGCTGATCTTCAAAGTAACCAAATATACGGGCTACATTTGTATTGTTTTGGAGCGAGCTATTATTTAATAAATTTTCACCAGTATAAATAAAATCAGTGCCCAATAAGTCTAAATTTAACTGCGGAAACTCTTTCATGGCAAAAACTCTTACGGGTTGAGCTAAATGGCAGCTAACACAGTCGACAGTTCCAGGGTTATGGAGTTTTGGGTTTTCAAATTTGAAGGCCGCCTTGGCCGCTTTTATTATGTCCTCTTCGTTAGCTAAAGTGAGTTGGCTGCTGTCGCCTAAAAAGATATTTAAATTATCCGCTTGCTTGGGTGCGGGTGCAATGCCGCCACGAAATGAAGTTGTCAGTGTATTAGCAAATTGCTGAATCGTATTGTGAATTCTGGGAATTGTAATACGTGTTACTTCTGCATTTTTGATGTCGATGCCGCCAAAAAACCAAACTGTTTCTCCACCAAAAAGTTGCATAAATGTAATTCGGCTTAAGTTTATTTCGCCAATATACTTATAAAAAATCGCGAGCAATTTTTTATAGTAAGGTCCGTTAAGTCCTTCTTTTCTAAGTACGGGATTTACCAGCAAAGGAATATTGTCGGTACTGACAGTGGCATGTAGTTTTAATTGTTTGAGTTCAGTCACTAAACTTTGAAATTGTGATTCAGAGAGTTCGTAAAAGGTATGCAAAGTTACATCGATACTTGAGACTTTGTCGCCTTTTGTTGTGAGTGGCTGCCATACAACGCGTATTTGAGTTTTACATTTTACAGAAGCATCTGAGCCTTCTTTAAAGCAAGGGTCTACTCTGAACCCAACGGCATGAAGTAGAGGGTAGAGAGTTTCATTTGGAGTGAGTTGGAGTAGGGTAGGAATCTTTTCAACCACGATACTTTTGGGTAAAAGGGCCCCGAGAGCAGCTTCAGTATTAGCAACTGGGAGTAAATTTATTTCAGATGCTATTGGTAGAGGTAAAAGGAGTGTAACATCGTTTAAATCGAGACGAATATTTTGTGCGTTAGCCTTAGTGAATATAAAACATAAGATAATGATTTTTTTTAACATTTTCGCCTCGAGATCTATCTGATTTAACTAACAGGCTATTTCGGGTCAATAAAATGTGTCGGGCCCCATAATTGCTGTACAGTGCTATATGAGCTACTCTCATAGGCCATTAGGTCTAATTTTTTTAGCGTTAATGATTGTATTGGGTCTGCAGGCGGGTCTTAAAAAACCTCTTTGTATTGATTCCAATATTGTCTACAAAATCGACAGAGTTTCTGATGAAAAAAGCGAAACAATCTACAGCTGTGCGCAATTCAAAAAGGTTTCATTTTCAAATTTTTTCTATGAAAAGCTTGACGACCTTGAGTCGCGTTTAAGCCAATTGGAGCTTTTATTAGGCGGCTTGGGTGAGCCGAGCTCCATTCATCTTAAAATTGATAATACCAATACTACGCGCCTACAGGTTTCATCTAATACGGTGAGCATGGGATCGGACATTTTAGATTCTAAACAATTAGAAAAAGCAGTTGCCTATTTAATATTAAAAAATAAATCTAACATTCAAGACTCAATTTATCTCGAAACTTTAGCCGACATATTTGTGAGTGATAGTACTTATCAAAATTTGATTTCTGAAGCCTTCAATCAAAGTATCGAGAGAATGAGTTTTTTTGAAAAACGTAAATTAACAAAAATAATAATTTCTCAGTTGCAAAACAGCACTCGGTTAGCAGACTTAACTTCAATTGAAAAACTCAAACAGGCTCTTCCTGATGACAAGAGCATCGCTTTATTCGATGTGAGCCTTACGGGACTAGGCTACATTCAAACTCAAGAGATCGAGAATCTTAAATTAGATATTATCATTGGTAGCAAAAACTTAGATATGTCGGAAATAGACTTAGCTGAAATCGCAAGACAAAACCCAAAACTTAAAGTGGGTATCGAAAACTCAAAGGGGCTTTTTATTTTACCAGCTTATTTTAAAATACCTAAGAACTCCGAAAAGCATGTTTTTGCCAGATATCGCGTTATATTTGATTCTCCTAGAGGTATTGCAGATAATGTTTTGCAATACGTTGATAATACTGAAAGATTAGTGAGCATTAAACGCGCTTTCCAGTTAAAAGATTCAGATTTCAGGACACTTTTTAAATATGGCATTGACGGATTTTTAGCAAAAAACAAACAACTTGATTTTATTCAAATTCATTTGCCATCATATAAACTGAAATCTAAAGACCTCAAAGGTATTTCAGATTATTTTAAATTTGTAAGTAATAAAAATTCGGCAATGAACGAATACAAAGCTCTTGGATGGAGTCAAACAAAGTGGTCAGTCGATTTACAAGCTTTCAAACCCGTAGCCAATTTCGATGTCATTCAGTTCTTTCGTATCAATTAATTTCTTTTATTTTTATATTGTTTTGCTTTTTATCTGCTCATTCGCAGACACCTATCGGTCTGTATGAAGGTTTACTCGGTAACTCGGGTGCGGCTTTAACTGATTCTTCGGCAGCTTCTTACTATAATCCAAGTTTGTTAAAACTTAAAAAAAGTGAGTCTTATTCAATAGGTGGTAATACATTTGGCAGTTTTACGAGTAAAGGAAACGGGCAAACCACAACTTCCTTAAGTATCTATCCGTCTTATTTAAGTTCGATATTTATTAGTGAATCTTTAGTACATGAAATTTTCTTAATTAATTTAACGCCTACTAAGCTCAATACTCAAACCAATCTTAGTAACTCCACAACTACGTCTGTTGATGAAACCAATGTCGATATTAATAGAATTATCGTGGGTTACTCGATGGCATTTCGTAATATTCCATTTGCTCTGAGTTATTTTTTGCAATATTCGCAAGTACAAGAATTTGGATTTAGTGAGTTTGCTGACTTAACAGGGTCTTTGCGAAGAACCTCGGTTAGTAAAGGAAAATATACTAGTTTATCTGCGGGTATGTCCGTTTCGGGGCATGCTCACTTTGAGAGCTATACTCTGGGCTATAATTTAAAATTGCGACCCGTGATGATGTATAAAAACAATGAAGCGCAAATAAAAAACTATACGCGCGGAGCAACTGTTCCTACAGATTATAGCGAAGAAACAATTAACACCGAAGTTAAAACTCCTGAGTCTCTGAACACCGTATTTAGCATCGGCCATGCGTTCACTTCAGATGAGCATGAGTTTATAACGGATACACAATTTATAGAAAAGACGGACCAGAGTTTCTCATATAGTTTGTATCAAAGTTTTGGGTACAGATTTAGTTCTTCTTCGGGGCACCAGTATCTTGTGGGTATCAGTCACAGCATAGATGCTCAAACTCGATATTTCGGTCAGAATTTATACGTATCGACAGGATATTCATGGCTTAATAAGATCAATAGATCGACATTTGGGCTCTACTATTACCAGTCGAAAATAAGTACTGAAGTTGTTGCGGCGGGTCTGACATTTGGTAGTGAATTCTCTTATTAATTGTGTATTCTAAATGCATA
>JBEBIK010000211.1:0-4341 GCA_040080445.1 Pseudobdellovibrio sp. | reverse complement strand
TTATTCATGTGCGTAATGCACTAAGAACACACTACAGACGGAACAAAATTTGCTCTTGTTAAATGTATGCGGGGAATTAGTTTTGTTTATATTATATTAATAGGTCTTACTTATTCAGGTTGCGGTAACGTTAACTTAAATAAGAGTAATAGCTCAAGCACTGGGGGGATCTTCTGGAGTTACACCACCTGTTATAACTCCAGCTGCAACAGAACCAGTACTCGAAGCGGAAGCTTTAACTACTATAATAGACGAACAAATTCCTTCTAATGAAATGCTCTACAATAACTTAGAAACATTTTTTAACTCTGCAGGCTCAGATTTAGCTGTTGTATCAACTTACCGACATGCAACTACAGTAGCTAACTTCGAAGATAAAGTGCGTATGCAAGTGATCTCGGCTTCAGGATCTATTTCTGAAATCAACCTTCCTACAGTTACACCTTATCGCTGGGGTTGGAAGAATGTTAACAGCGTAGCTCAACCTATGTGTTATTTTGTACGCTCGATAGATAATCTCAAAGGGCAAATCTATTACTTAGTATTTTGCAATGGCAATATAGGTTTTAAAAGTTATATTTTCTCGCTTAATACGACAACTAAAATGTTAAGCACTCTCGTTGAAACATCAGACATGGTTCACAACATATCAATTAACCAACAAGATGAGCTGGTTTACATCACTCACCGTTACGAATCAGCTACTCAAGATTTTACTTACACATTAAGAAAATATGTAAATAACTCAGTCATAGGTACAGTTAAACTCAGCGAACTCTCTGGCTTTGTTTTTTCAAATGTGGTTATTTTACAAAATCAGTCAGGAGAGTATTTTGTTAATTTATTTAAGTCTGCACAGCCAGTTAATACTTATGGTTTTTATTCTTTTAGCAGCAAAACTATTAAAGTTGCTCCAAGCTTTACCCGCAATATAACTGAATTGTTTCAAGATAGTGTAACTAAAAAACTCTATTACTTTAGTTTTGCACCTCAACAGACAAATATGTTCTTTAACATTAGCCTATCTAACTTTGCTGAAACTAAAAACTCTGAAGACACTCGCTATATTTACAAACACCAAGTGCTTGGCAATGGTATTGTGACTAAGTACGGGCAAGAGTACAACTCAGGTCCTCAGGGTCACGCTTGGATATCGTACAACGAAGGTAAAAGTTTTAAAGAAATCTTAAATGTACCTTTACAAACTAACCAAATACTTAAAACGATCAATAATGAGTATTATTTATTAGGAGTAAATCAGTTCTCTGGCACTCGCGTAATCGCGAGCGTTTATAAATTAAAAGCACGCTAATTTGTTAACTGTCTAACTTCGAGACAGCTCTCTTAGTCTACTTTTGAGCCTAGCTAGGTATAGTATATGCTAAGGCTTTAACAGTGGTACGTTTAAAAAGCTTAAGCTTTCTTATATTACTCTTGAGCATTAGCTTTTGCGCTAATGCTGATTTAGCTCAAGAAGGTTATATACCTTGGCACTGGCAAGCCTCTGCTTGCGCCAACTGTGCTCTACAGATTGTGCCTATCGTTGCGTCAGATTATAATCATGATGTATATGTATTTCTAAATAGTCTAACTTCTCATAAAACCGAACTGCTCGAGCTCTACAAAATCAACGGACAAGACTACAATTTACTGGCTTGGATGGCCGTCGGAATTTTAGGTCAAGAATCGCAATTTTTTCGGAGCGAAAGATACAAAATAAAAGAAAGTGTTCCTTTACTCATTACTCTAGCTAAAAAAATTAAAGCTTTTTCTGAAGGTGATAAAAATATTTCTGCAAATAGCCGTGGCCCAACCCAAATTAAAGTAGTTCCTAAGTCTATTGCAGAATTTTACAATATTAAGGCTAGCGATCTTAGCGACCCAGAAAAATCGGCCATTGCAACAATGGGCTTTTTGATTGAATCATTAAAAGAACTTCGAACACGTATACGTGTACACAATCTAGACTACATCTCAGAGAGCAACATCGTTGATTATTTACCCTATATTTATTTTGGAGCTTCAGGCCGGCTCACGGTGCGAACGGCAACTCCTGAAACTAATATTTACGTTAAAGAAATGAAACGCAATATGTCTTATTTTAAAGTTTACGAGAAGTCGGAATAGCAGGAATTTTTTTTCGCACTTGTTCGATTTTTTCTTGGTTAGCTCTAACTTTAAGAGTTACACCCTTTTCGTCGTAGGACTCTGCAAGCACACGCATTTTAGCGCGTATATCGCCAATGATACCTTTAGCCGTGTAGGGTATAAAGATATCTTCATCAAGCATATCGCTCTCAAAATAACTTAAGATTTTATCCCGTAACATTTTTACGTCATCAGGATTTCTAGTCGAAATAAATACAGCATCTGGATATTCAAGTTGTAGTTCAGCTGTTTGCTCGGCAGTTAAGTTATCGCGTTTATTTAAAATTAAAAGTCTAGGAACTTCTGTAGCGCCGACTTCAGATAAAACATCTTGGGTAACTTTAAGTTGCGATCTGAAAGAAGTGTCTGAAGAATCCACTACGAATAATAAGAGTGATGCATGAAGAGCTTCGTCTAAAGTCGATTTAAAAGAAGCTACGAGGTCATGGGGTAATTTTTTAATAAATCCAACAGTATCTGAAACTAAGATTTTAGGGCGAGATTCTGGGTACATGGGTCTGATCGTTGTGTCTAAAGTAGCAAATAATTTATCGGCCACCAAAACTTCACTGCCCGTCATAGCGCGCATTAACGAAGATTTACCGGCATTGGTATACCCAACAAGGGCTATACTTATTTCTTGATCACGTCTGGCTCTTCGCTGATCGTGTTCATTTCCAATAGAAGCTAATTCTGTTTTTAATTCTTTAATACGGTCGCGAATTCTGCGTTTATCGAGCTCAAGACTAGTTTCTCCTGCGCCTTTACCACCCACTCCACCGCCGCCGCGGTCTTCTCCGCCTCCGGTTTCGCGCAGTCTTGGAGCTACGTAAGTAAGTCTTGCAATTTCAACTTGAAGTCTTGCGGCCTTGGTGCGCGCATGTCGACTAAAGATTTCAATAATAACACCAGTGCGATCAAGAACTTTAACTCCTGCGGCACTTTCTAAATTTCGTAATTGTGAAGGCGACATTTCGGTGTCGACAATTACTAATTGAGCTGATTTTTTATTTTTTTCGGGTACGTTCTCAGTATTTGATTCGGCGTCGGTTTCGTCTTCAATCTCTGGTTCGGTTTCGTCGATGGCCTCGTCTTCGGCCTCTTCCCACTTGAGCGCAGCTTTTGATTTCTTTTTTACAAAAGAATTGGCAATCACACCAGTTCCGCCAGTCCATTCAGCAAGTTCAACTAATTTACCTTCACCCAAAATCGAAGCCGATTTATCAGAACTTCTTTTTTGGATAATACGACCTACAACTTCATAACCAAGTGTATTGACTAATCTGGTTAATTCTTGCAACGAACTTTCAACTTCAGAAAATGTTGTGGCAGGCAGTTGAATTCCTATGAGAACTGCACTTTGCTTTTTATCAGAATTAGGTGGAGAGCCAGCTTCGAACGACATAAGATCTTATGGCATTCTTGATGCAAAACTTCAAGGAATTACGAGCTTTTTTTTAGATTCAGTTTTGCAATTTGAGCCTTCAAAGCTTATGTATTGGATTTACTTGCTTTTCAGCCCATACCTCGAAAAAATAATCTGTATCAATTTATTTACAAGCTAAGACAAACTAATGACTTATTTAGCAATACTTAACAGCTCTTGCTTGATTTCGTTTAGAGTTTTTCTGAATTCATTTTTTTGTTTTTCATTATTCGCATTCCAAATATCTAATTGTAGCTGGTAGGCATTATCAAAAAACTGATTCTGTTTTTTGATATAGTCTGGAGTCTTGGTGGAATCCTCTCCCGCATAATATTTAAGTGTAAAATCGAGCAACTCAGGCTTGTTATCTAGAAGAAGTTCAAATTTTTTCATAAAATCTTTGCGTGCATCAATTTGTAGTTTATAAAAATCATAGTTGGCATCAATAAAGCTCAGATAGATTTTTTTCTGCTGATCGCTTGTGTCATCAAACAAAATACCCATGTTTTTTTCAAAGTTTTCAAACGCATGAGCTTTAAATTTTTCTGTATCGAGAAGTCTTTCGTCGCCTTTTTTGAATCTTTCTTCGGTTAGTTCTTTCATATGCTCAAATTCTTTTTTAGAAAGAGAGTTTACAACAACTGAAATACTCGGCTTAAAAAAAGCGACTGCTTTTTTTTGCAAGGCTCTTAAATTATTAAAAATATTTTCAAAGTCCGCCTTGGTTGGCGAAGGCTTTTCGCTTAAAACCAGCAACTGATCAATAC
>JBEBIK010000210.1:0-4352 GCA_040080445.1 Pseudobdellovibrio sp. | reverse complement strand
CACCTGGAAACTCCCAAAGTCCCGCAAGGGTATGGTTTTCAGGGCGCTGACCAACTAAAATCATGTTGTCTTTTTTTAAAAGACCCGCTGAAACAGGAATCCAATTTTTCTTAATACGCGGCTTTACGCTTATTTTTGAAGAGTCGTGAGCATTAGAATTAGAGGCCTGCTTGTTTGAACTCATGAGCTGCTTTTTCGACCTTTCTGAAAAAATTTAGACCCGAGAAAACCAAAGCTGTATAAACTTCGACCAAATCGGCTCCAATAGATATTCTTTCAAAAACATCCTGTTCTGTCATCACTCCGCCCACTGAAATCACTAATTTTTTCGTTTTTTCACTGCCCAAGTGCCCAATTGCAGTTTTAAGTGACAATTTAGCCAGTTCCGCGAGAGGTTTTCCTGAGACACCGCCTTCATTTGAGAAATTTTTGTGCGTATTACGAGACAGTGTGGTGTTGGTCAAAACGAAGCCATCAACCTCATTTTGTATAGAAATATCTAAAATTCTTTTGAGACTGTCTTGTTCTAAATCAGGGCTAAGCTTTAATAAAATAGGTTTTTTACTATTCAGTTCAAGCTTTTGTTGCATGATGGGTTTTAAAAAAGCTTCGAGAGATTCTTTGTTAGCTAAATCGCGAAGTCCCTTTGTGTTGGGGCTACTGATGTTAACTACGAAAGCATCGGCAACTTCATGAAATCTTTCTATCAAAGTATTGTAGTCGTCATACGCTAACTCATTTGGAGTCGTGCGATTTTTTCCGATATTAACAAAAAGTGGAATTTTACATTCTGCTTTAACAGCTCTTAAGTTGTAATAGGCTTTGTCACTTCCAGCAGACGGAAAGCCCATTTTATTCCAAAGAGCTTCATCTTTAATGCTGCGGTCAAAAATTTTACCAGGGTTGGGCGATTGAGCAAGTGGTGTAACAGTGCCAACTTCTACAAAGCCGCAACCGAGTTTTTCCCAAGCTAAAAGATGTTGTGCATTTTTATCAACACCACCAGCTAAACCTAAGCGATTTTTAAATTCGAGGCCTTGCCACGAAAAAGAACTCCATTCGGGAGTTCTTTTTTCTTGAAATAGAGAATACAGCTCAACAGCTAAAGGGCTTAAGTCATGCGCTAATTTAGGTGGTAGCCATAACCAAGGTTGTAGCATTAGCGAGGGTACAATCCACGAAGTAACATTGCTTTTTCTAAACGCGCAATAGAGGCCGCCATCGCAGCTGTTCTCATGTCGATATTTTTTTCTTGTTTGAATTTATAAACATTGTCGAATGCTTTTAAGATAATACCTTTTAATTTAGCATCAACGTCTGCTTCTTCCCAGAAGAACGACATAATATCTTGCACCCATTCAAAGTAAGAAACAATTACACCACCACCATTTGCTATAACGTCTGGAGCAATGAAAATTCCACGCTTATCTAAAATTTTTGTAGCGGCATTTGTTAAAGGTCCGTTAGCGCCTTCAACAATAATTTTAGTTCTGATTTTTTCTGCATTGTGAGTGTCGATTTGACCTTCAAGAGCGCAAGGTAAAAGAGCATCACATTCAGTTTCAAGTAATTCTTCATTAGTAAGTGGTTGAGTGTTAGCAAAACCTTTTACTCCGCCCGTAGCTTTTACGTGAGCCATTAACTCAGGAATATTTAAACCGTCACCATTGAAAATACCACCAGTAACATCACTCACTGCAATAATACGTGCACCACGTTCAAAAGCAAATTTTGCAGCAAAAGAACCTACGTTACCAAAACCTTGTATTACAATGCGTGATCCCGCCATTTTCATTTGGTTCATTTCCATTGCGCGTTCGCAAACGTAAATAA
Organism: Pseudobdellovibrio sp.; assembly: GCA_040080445.1. Classification (GTDB taxonomy): domain Bacteria; phylum Bdellovibrionota; class Bdellovibrionia; order Bdellovibrionales; family Bdellovibrionaceae; genus Pseudobdellovibrio. Next base: position 2,519 of record JBEBIK010000210.1, on the reverse strand, counting down.
CACCTAAACCAGTGGCATGATTACGACCTAATGATCCGCCGATTTCTACTGGCTTACCAGTTACGACACCTGGTTGCGCATAGCCACCTTGTTCGTTTGAATAAGTGTCCATAAACCAAGCCATCGTTTGTTGATTTGTTCCAACGTCAGGAGCAGGAATATCTTTTGTAGGGCCAACAAAAGCCGAAATTTCAGAAGTGTAACGACGAGTTAAACCTTGGTTTTCAGCGCGAGATAATTTAGTTGGATCAACACAAACGCCACCTTTAGCTCCACCAAGTGGTAAGCCTAAAACAGAATTTTTAAATGTCATAAGCGCCGCTAAACCAACAACTTCCGCTAAGTCTACGTTTTGGTGATATCGAATTCCACCTTTATAGGGGCCAAGAGTTGAGTTGTATTGTACGCGGTAACCAGTAAATACTTTTACAGAGTGGTCATCCATTCTTACCGGTACACTCACTGTTAAACATCTGCGTGGGCGACGCAAGCGCTCAGCAATATTTGGGTCACAGTTAATTACTTTTGCCGCTTCGTTAAAAGTAGCAATTGCATTTACAAATAATGGACCATTTAAATGAGCTTCAGCAGAAGAATGAAGATTGTCGTGAACTGACATTGTGACTCCTTGAGATTTTGTCAAAAAATAATACTTAATTTCTAATCCGATTGAGTGTAAAAAAAAGCCTATGCAAATCCAAGTAAAAACTCTAGTCGTCCTAACGCTCTTTATCACAATATTGACCAGCTTCGTCTCAGTTAATGCTTCAGAGCTGAGTTGGAAGACTCTCGCTAGCGACAAAATCAGCATTGAGGAGTATTCATCTGCTCAAGGTGAGGTCATTTCTTCATATATTCCGTTCTTTCAAGAGATCGGAAAGACATTTTGGTCTTGGGATCCTAAAAAAGAGCCCAAAAATGCGTCAGGCAATGTCTATTTAGAACCCCAACTGCCATTAAACGAATTGATGCATAACTTATTTATTGAATTCGATGTTTCAAATACCAATAACTTTAGAAAAGTGTGGTTTAAGCTTTCGCCTCATCTACAGGTACGAGGTTTATTTGGTATCCATGATTTTACTAAAAAACGCCCATTCATTATTTTGCGCATGGGCATTCACGGAAACGTAGATGAATTAATAGCCGAAAAATTTTTATTTAAACTTCTTTACGAAGATCTCGGCGCCAATGTTTTATTGCTTGAAAGCTTAACCAGTCATGCGTTTCTTTCAAAAAATAAAAATATTTCATTTGGCGGAATTGATGAAGGATTGCAAACTTTTTTAGTACTTAATGAAATCGGTAAAAATGAATTCACCAAAAAATTAATTAGCACAACACATCTTATAGGTTTAAGTATGGGTTCGCACGGAACCTTCGTAACCGCTATGCTCGATCAAGCTAATGCTCACAAAATTAACTCCATCGTTAACTTTTGTCCGCTGATTAATTTACAACAAACATTTGAGACTCATAATTTGCCAGAATCAAATTTTAAAAATGCTATGGCGGATGTTTGGAATGTAAGACGTCTACATAAGGTATTTGATCTATACCCTCAAAATGCCGAACTTAACAATTGGTGGAAAACTCTTTTTGATTTTAAGCCACGCTTTACAAATGAGATTTTAAATACTTTTGCGCTCGAACGTAAAAAGCCTTTAATCTCAACTGCTGAAGTCGAGTCTGCGGTAATTAAAATGAAATGGCCTGAAGGACTAAAAAATCATCTCGAAAATTCTAAAAGCTTTTATGAGCTCAATAATTTTTGGAAGTTATACAATAACATCAAAACCCCGATGACAATTTACACCACTCCAAATGATCCGCTAGTTATGAATAAATTAAATTCAGAGCTTATTTTTAGAGCCCAGCAGCCAGGCGACTTTATGGAAATGAAGTATCTTCGTCTTGAAAAAGGAATTCACTGCGGTCTGGCTCCAGTTTACCAGTGGGATTATATTGTGAACTTGGTAAGACAGGGTTTGCTTTTATAAAGCGATATTATTTCCCGTTTTCAGAGTACTTTTGCCTCAATTAACATTTTTAAATAAATCATATCGCTTTAGCTGTTTCTAGGCTCTGGACGCTCAATTGCAATAACGCTCGCTGTTGCTTATTTCAAAAGTCAGCGAGGAGCTTTCATTGTCAATTTACAAATTGATTTTATTTGTTATTTTTTTACGTTGTAACTCTATTTACGCCCAAGAGATGAATCTACGTTCAGATATATATGCTTCGCATACTAATTTGATGTCATATAAAGGTTATCAGCAAGATCTCAGTGCCACAATCTATCTAGAATACGATAAATACAGATTCGTGCCCTTTATTAGAGGCTTAATAATTAAATATCATTATCAGGTACCAACTATGCCTGATTTTCAAGACGATACGAGAACTTCGGCTGGAATTGGTTTTGATTATAGAATTTTTGATTCATTAAGATTCAGATTTGTTCTTGAAAATATTCATAATGAATTATCCAACACGACTTATGGTCAAGATAGTTATGG
>JBEBIK010000004.1:0-18231 GCA_040080445.1 Pseudobdellovibrio sp. | reverse complement strand
TTATAAGATCTAGATGTTCTTCGATTTGGTCAGCGAGTGCGTGCTTCATGCCAAACTTCTGAGAGATGTGCGAGTAAGGTAAGTACTGCTGTTCTTTCATCGAATCATTTAAATTAAAAACGTAGGCGTCATAGCCTAATTCATTTACGAGTGCGACGTGGCGCTTGAGAGCTTTTTTATGCCCCTGAAAAAAGTGAGCGAAAAAAATCAGATGCTCTGATTTTTTTTCACTCGCTTTGAATATTTCGCCTTCGTCTGGATATTGCATTATTCGTCTGGATATTGCATTAGTGTTTGTGATTCTGGTTTTTAGCTGGCCATAATTCTGTCCAGTGAGGCGGGTTAGCGCTTCTGTCCGTTTCGGCTTGGGCAACTTCATCAAGTGAATTTTTTGTAACAATCACTTTTTCAAGAGCGGTTTCTGAAAGAGCTTTGCCACAAGCTTCCATAATAGATTCAGCATCAATGTGGTGAAAGTGGTAAATTTCATTAGGTCTGCCACACTTAGAGTGTTTACGAACCGCACATGATTCCTGACGAACACCAACAATAGAACCTAAATTATCAAGAAGACCTGCTTCTCCATCGTGAACACTTACAATAGGAATACGGCGGCCTGATACAGTTACTAAATCTGCAGAAGCGATATCGCTAGATTTATTTAAGTAAAGATCAGCATTAATACCTAATTCGTTACGTAAGTAGTGATAGTCATTTTCGTGAGCTAAAATACCACACAGCAAGTCAGGTGAAGTTACAGATATAACGTTAGCGTAAATTCCGCGCGCTAATAAATCTTCAGAAGCTTTAAGGGCTTCAATAACCATAGCGCCCATCGCAAAAATATTGACGACGTTATCGCCTGGTTCGTAACCCGCATATCCACGGTAGTCGATTAAATGGTAAGCACCTTTTAAAACTTCATCACGCATCACTGTTAAAATTTCTTGATCGGATTTAGGGGTAAGTTCTTCTTCGTTAGTTGCATTTTGAATTGGAAATTCGGCACGACAAAGTTTGTTTGTAACGTCTTGCTTGAATCTGGTCTGTTTAGTTAAATATTTCATCATGTCTTTTTGCTCAATACCGCGAGTTACTAAACGTAACAGAGTCCCTTGGCGGCCAGCATTGTTGTTCATGATATGACGTTTGAATGTGTCTGATAAAATCCAGTCAACTTCTATACAGAAGTAAGGTTCCCAAGTAATTTGGTTTGGAATTTGAAAGTCAGATTTCCAACCATGCTGAGCGCCCTCTGGAGAAAGCGTTACGCCTGATGGGGTACCAACGCAAATGAAGCTCGACTTCCAATACAGATTATAGAAGTACTGATCGAGAGCACGTTTAATAAAGAAATCGTAAACTGTCATGAGTGGCATAATAGGTACACCTATGATGTCGCGCATTTTTCCGAATGAACCTACGCAAGACATAACATTACCTTCAGCAATTTCAAATCTTAAGAAACGATCTGAAACGTCTTCGCCTGGTACTAAATCTGGCAACTTAGTATCTTTAACTCCGAGGTCAGTTTCAATATCTTGGATAACCGGAGCACCAAAAATTTTACCATCCATTGCTGGATTTAAGTTTGTAGAAGTTCCCACGTCTGGAGCCATGGTCATAAATAATTCGCCTGGCACTTTCCATTTTTTCTCAGTGTCAGGTAATTTAGTTACATCGGCATTCGCAATACGTGTGAGTTTTGCCGTTAACTGACCTAGCATCCATTGAGTATGTGGGTAGCTGGCCATTTTAGTATTGATATCGAGCTTCTCAGGAATTTCTCCCATTTTTTCTATAGCAGATACAAAGAATTTTTCGTTTTTTTCTTTTATTGCAGCTTGCGCTTTAATTTCAGTTAATAATTTTTCGCCACGCGCTTTTAAAAATTGAGATTCAACAGATTTTGAATCAAAGCCAGCAAAAAGAGTACCGCCTTTTATTCCTTGTTTTTGTTTTAACTCGTCTATCTCTTCTTGTTGTGGAAGAGCCGAGTGGTTGCCCGGAGCCGCTGCCATCTTAAGGCCCCAACCTTTTAAGGTGTGAGCTACGATGATAGTAGGTCTGCGAGTAGATTTTTTAGATTGAAGCATAGCCTCTGCAAGTAAAAGCATATCGTGGCCACCGAAATCACGGAAAGCATCGTAAAGTTCAGTGTCTGAAACATTATCGATAAATTTTTTCATGTTCGGGTATTCTTTAACAATTCCCTTTTTAAGCAGTTTGATGTCTTGAACAAGCAGTAAGGCTTGCAATTCATAGTCTGTTAATTCGTTTTCTAAGAAATTTTTAAAAACTTCGCCACCTGGTTTTTTAAACAAAGACTGACGTTTTGAACCATGGCGAACTTGAATAACTTCCCAGCCATTAGCTGCCATTGTTTTTTCAATGCGATCAGCATCGGTGCTCTTCATTTGTTTTTCATTCACGATACGGTGACCATCAAGTGATTGACGGTTGTAATCGACAATCCAAGTTAAGTTACCGATTTCTCGATCTGCAAAATCTGGAACAGCTTCGTACATTGAACCTTCACGGAATTCAGAGTCTCCGGTTAAGGCCCAGAAGTGAGCTTCGGGCACTTCGTAATTATGTTCTTTAGCAAAGCGGTAAGCTAATGCTAAGTAACCCGCTTGAACTGGCGGAATGCCCACTGTGCCTGACGGGAAGAAGTTGTGATGATCAGAATCGTAAGCCGAGTGGTAAGATTGAAAAACAGGTTCGCCGTTTTTAGAGTATTTGCGTAAACCCATCATCGCGGTATTTTTTTGTTCTTCAGATAATTTAGAAAAATCAGAATTTAAAAATAAATCTAACAAATAATTGTAAGAGTGATCTGTCGGAGAGGCATGAGGCTTGTTGGCAATGTGATCAAAGCCCGATTTTACGATTAAGTGTAAAGCTCCCATGATGTGAAGGGCACTGGCGCTACCGCCGGCATGTCCACCGATTTTAGGATCGCCTTTTTCTTTATCTTCACGGTGATTGGCTTGGTAAATCATCTGAGTGGCTAAGTAGTGCGCGCGTCTTGCTATAGATTCTACAGTATCGCGTGAGATATCTTTAAGCGTAGTTGTAGCGCTTGCGGGTGTGGTTTTAGAAGACACAGTAGCTCCTTTTATGGTCAATAATCTCTCTATTTTAAAGAGTAAAAACTCTAGGCCGAGCAGAGTGAAAATTCAACTTTTAAGTCTGTTTTTTAGCTCTCAACGACGCAGTCCCATCTAATTTTGACCTTACCGTCGCTGTCGACCATGCCTTTAGGAGGATTGGGGAATGGTGCTGCTGAGCGAAATGCCTCAATTGCGGCGTCATCGAGGTCTCTAACCCCAGATTCAGCTAGAACCTGAACATTCACTAGATTGCCCACGTCATTTAAAGTGATCACGAGTTTTGTGATTTTATTTTCTTCAGAAGCGATGGTGCGGCCTTGGCGCATCATCTTAGTAAATTTTTGCTGAACTTTCGGAACCCACCACTGATTCAGTTGGGTTTTAATTCGATTGTAGTAGCCAAAATATTTGTATTCTTTAGTGTTGAGGCGAGTGATTAAGTCGTCTTTTACATTTTCTAAACTATCGTTGGTTGTTGAGCCTTCGGTAGAGCCTGAACCCTTTTGCGCCAATTGCTTTTGAATTTCTTTTTTATTTAAAGCAGCATAAGCATCAAAACCTGGAGCAAAGAAATTTGGTTTCGTGTTTTCAGTTTGAGCTTTGGCGACAACAGTTTTTTTAGGTTCTTTTGCAGCGGTTTTAGTATTGTGAAATTTTTCGCCAGTTTTGGCTTTGGTTTCGGTTTTAACAGTATTACTTTTTTCACTCAAAAACTTAGCGTTTTCAGAAAGCTCATTGTTGGCAGTTTTGCTATCAGTTTCTACAACGGAAACAGGTTCAGGCTTTTTTGTTTTGCTGAGCTCGCTAGGGTCAATAAAAGAAATTTCGACAGTTTCTGTATTTTTTTGGTTATTTTGAAAATGCGATGAAAGTAATAGCAATCCTAGAACCGAAATATGTACCAAAATTGAAGCCAATATAAAATTTTTAAAGGAGATCGGTTTCTTCATATACCTCGACTATCGGACGTTTTGAATCGTGAATGAAGAGCGCGGCGAATAGTTTAATTTGCCATAGATAGAATTAGACAGAGGTCGAGTGCGTCTATGGTTTGACTAATCTGTTCAGCAAAGTAACAATGTATCTGAATGAGAATACAATCATGGGGTCTATCAGATAAAGGTTTAAAGCGCGAAGGCAATCAAGATTCATTTTTGATTGATGATCGACTAGGCGTGTTCATCGTGGCCGACGGTGTTGGCGGACATTTTGGTGGAGAAGTCGCATCTGCTTTGGCAGTAGAAACCGTGCGTGAAGTGGTAAGTCATCCAAAAGCACTTGAGTTCAAACCTAAAGAAGTTTTAGTTCAGGCTTATGAAGAAGCCAGTCATCGTATTTTTGACCGCGCAACAAACGAACCTAAATTTAACGGCATGGGCACTACCATGGTTATGTCTTATGTGCGTGATAGTAAAATCTATATTGGAAATGTTGGCGACAGCCGTTGCTATCTTTATCGCAAACCATTTTTATGGCAATTAACTGAAGACCATTCATTAATTAATGAACAAATACGTTTAGGCATGATGACAGAAGAGCAAGCTCGTAAAGTTATCGGAAAAAACGTAATTACACGAAGCGTAGGTTTTGAGCGCGATGTATTTCCAGACTTAATTGAGCGCGAAATTTCAGCAGGTGATGTCTATTTGTTTTGTTCAGATGGCCTAAGCGGTATGGTTCCAGATAATGAAATGACTAGTATATTTAATTTAAACCCTATTGAAAAAATTGCTGGAATTATGATTCAGAAAGCTCTTGATCACGGTGGAGACGATAACGTAACTGTTTTAGTTCTTAACTGCCAAGACGTATAGGTAAAAAATTAATGAGCAATCCTAAAAAAACGCTCACACTTTATTTCGTAACTAATGATGAAAAACAAACTCGTAAAATTACTATTCCTATAAGCTATTTTAAAGTAGCGGTCTTTGCGATAGCTTTTGCAATTATCTCTTTATTTGCAGGTTTTATTGATTATTTTGGTTTACTGGCGCAATCAATCGAGAATAAAAAATTAAAAATCGAAAATTTAAATTTGCAAAAGCAATTTCAGGTTGTGGAAGGAAAATTAGATTCTTTACAATCGGCTTTAGACCGCGTTGGAGTGGTTACTAATAAATTAAAATTAATTACAGATACTCATATGAAAGATCGCTCTGAGCGCTTGAGCTTTCCTGCACAAGTTAATAATGCCGATGAAGCCGCCAGATTAAAAAATGGTAACCGCATGTCGAATGAAGATTTTTATGAACAAGAACCTGCGATCAACACAGAAAACCCGGTTAATACTTTAAAAGGTGAATTAGCTTCTGAAAAATCGAGCACTAATTATTCTACTTTAGTTATTAAAATTGATCAGGCTGTAAAAGATTCGATGTTAAAAGAGCAAACGGTTATTCAGCTATGGGAATCCCTATCTGACAGTCAGAGTTTGTTAGCTTCAACTCCGAGTATTCGCCCGGCACGGGGCCCTATAGGTTCGCGTTTTGGTTACCGTGTAGATCCAATCAACGGTAAAATGAAAATGCATGCTGGCCTTGATATCGTCGTGTCGCCAGGAACTCCAGTGCGCGCGCCAGCTGATGGGGTGGTGAGTTTTACTGGCTGGGATGATTACTACGGTAAGTTGGTTTCAATAGATCACGGTTACGGAGTACTCACCCGTTATGCGCACAATTCACAAATCTATGTTCAGGTTGGTCAAAAAGTTTCTAAGTATGATGTGATTTCTGCAACGGGAAGTACAGGTCGTTCTACAGGCCCCCATTTACATTATGAAGTGCGAGTAAACGGCGTGCCTGTTAATCCACTAAACTATATCCTAGACGAATAAACCAAGACTTTGGCATAACTTAGACAGCTGTCAATTCATAGACGATAGTCGCATTTTTTATCTCAAACTGAACCAATCAAATCTAATAGAATTGGCCTCTGTGGCCCGACTCTTGAATATTACAATATTAAGAGTAGGGAACAAATATGTTAAAAGTTATAAGCTTTATCACATGTTTATTAGTTATGAATCCATTTGCGGTTGCTCGCGTTCAGGAGCTTCGCTCAATGAAGCCTTTGATTATGCCTCATTCCGAGACAGATAATTCGACCGCTAAATTTTCAGATAACGTTCTACCTAAGTCTTTAACCGCAGCCGACTCCTCTCAGTCGGTGGTTTCAAAAATTATCGATAATTCTTTAGCTTACTGGTGGAATAATTCAGAATTAAAAAATACTTCGATGGGACAAGTTGCAGAAAATGTTCAAAATAAAATGAAAGCTGAAATGGACTTAGGCACTTCGGGCGAAAACAAAACCGACCATAAAGTAAGCCTTAAGCTTATAGCTATGCAAGCCTTGGCTAAAATTGAGTATAGAGGTTGGTTTAAAGGCGCTATTAACTATGATGCAAAAGCAGCTGCAGCGCAGGCCGAAATTCTTGAAAATTTATCTAATAATAAAGATTTGGTGATCTCGCATTCGATCACCGCTAATGAAAACAAATCTCAGTTATCCTTGCGTTGGAACTGGTAGAGTTTTATACGTCTGCAAAGTCTTAGGGTTAATCAAAGTTGTATGATTTTTATAAACACGTGCAGTTCCGTACAAAAGCTTAAGAGCGTCTGATTTTTTCATGTATTGGTAAGTATCCGGAAATTGTTTTTTAAGTTCAAAGTGAACCTTTTTGGTATAGGCACCGCTCATTCGCGGAAAGATATGATGTTCTACATGGTATCCGAAATTTAAATGAAAGAAATCCTGAATTTTATTTGTAGTTACAGTTAATGAATTCAATAAAGGATCATTAACTTTAGTAAGCGGTGAGATATTGTGGTTCGTTGAAATGTAACTCATTGCCGTGTAGTTTTGAATGGCAAACGGAATTAAAACCAAGAATGCAAAATTGGTAATACCTACAAAATAAATAAGTGAGCCCATTAATAAAATCTGTAAAGCGAATTCAATAGAAACTCGAGTATGCTTCATTTCATCCCACATCTTGTTACCGAAGCGCATATAGATTTGGTTTAAAAATGCTTGAAAAGAAAACCAGAAGAAAAAGTAGAAGTAGCTGCGAATCGTATTAGCGCCGGGAGTCCAATTAAAAACTGCACGCATAAATTTTGATTGGCGGTAAACAGTTAATACAGGAAAAGCATCCGGATCTTTTAAAATATATTGAGTGTTTCCGTGGTGTAAGCGGTTGTGCCAAAATCTCCAATAGGTCGGAGAAACTAAATAAGGAGCAAATGCAAAAAAGCCGAGTACGTCTTGAGCGAATTTATTTTTAATGACGGATCCGTGTAGAGTTTCATGGGCTAAGAATGCAAAACCTGCATTAAAGTTACCTATCAAAAAACCGGCTAATATTTTTAAACTCCAGTGAAGATCTAAACTCAAAACCGCAAATACAATGGCGATATTTAAAACTAAGAACATGAAGGAATAACCCAGTCGTGCTGGATTACGTTCGAAAAATTCTTGAGGGAGTGCCGCTGAAACTTTTTTATTATAATAAGCTAAATTTTTTACAGGTTCTTGATCAGCAGAATCAGTAATCGTAACAGTGTCAATTACAATAGTGGTGTTATGTAGTTCTGCGTCCAAAAATACCTCCAAGTTCGAATTTTCGAAGCTAACACCATGAAAAAATGAGGTCACTATTTAAGTGTAGTTGCCAATATCAGTACGAAATTGACGTCCATGGAAGCTTACCTTCGAGTTGAGAGCATAAGCGTTTTGCTGTGCATTTGTAAAATTCTCTGCAACAGCTACAACATTAAGCACGCGTCCGCCATTAGAGACCAATTTGTTTTGCGAATTAAATGCGGTGCCCGCGTGTAAAACATAAGAACTCTCGCTATTTTCGGGCAGTTCGATAGAGGTGTTTTTGACAACATTATCTGGATAACCTTCGGCCGCGTTAACAATACAAAAAGCCGTTTTGTTGTGAAATTCAATTTTTTGTAATTCGCCATGGCTTAAATCTAAAAATAATTGTGAGATATCATTTTTAATTAATGGCAAGATAACTTGCGTTTCAGGGTCGCCAAATCTGACATTGTATTCTAGTACATAGGGTTCGTTGTTCAGAATCATTAAACCAATAAATAGAACTCCGCGAAAAAGATAATCACGCTTTTTTAAATTTTTTATAGAAGGCTCAACAATTTGATGAATAATTTTTTGGTAGAGGTCGGACTCAATGTGCATTGGCGCTACTGTGCCCATGCCGCCAGTGTTGGGGCCTTTGTTGTGATCAAGTAAACGTTTGTGATCTTGCGCGAGCGGCAGTGCTTGAAATTCGGAACCATTAGTTAAAACTAAAAAGCTGATTTCTTTGCCTGGAAGGTTTTGTTCAAGGAGGGCTCTGCATCCTGCATCACCCAATAATTTTTTTTCAAATAAATTTTCTGCGGAAGTTTTTAATTCTTCGAGAGTAGAACAGATGAACACACCTTTACCAGCGGCTAAACCATCTGCTTTTAGAATATACGGAGCCGAATATTTTTTTGCAAGACTCATAGTTTCATTTACTGAACTCACGATATCGGCATCGGCCGTGGGAACATTGGCCTCTTTCATAAATTCTTTAGCAAATATTTTTGAGCCTTCGAGTTGTGCCGCTTGCTTGGATGGTCCAAATACAAATAAGCCCGCATTGCGAAGAGAATCTGATAAGCCATCGACTAATGGATCTTCAGGTCCAATAAAAACTAAATCAATTTTGTGTTGAGTGCAGGCATCTATAACTTTTGCATGATTTTTAATGTCGAGGTTAAGAACTTCGGCCAATTGCGAAATACCCGCATTAGCCGGCGAGCAAAATATTTTTTTAACAAAAGAAGACTGGGCCAGGCTTTTTGTAACGGCGTGTTCACGACCACCAGAACCTATGACAAGGACGTTCATTTTAGCTCCTAAAAACTCTTGCTATCTCGTTTACTTATTTCTAACCTACTACCTATGGAAAAAATAGTATTTATATCAGGTAAAAGAACAGCATTTGGCGCTTTCGGTGGATCATTGAAAGATATTTCAGCAACCGATTTAACAGTTGCGGCAGGATTGGGAACAATCGAGGCCGCTGGTGTTAAACCTGAAGACATAGCACAGGTCATCATTGGTAATGTGGTGCAAGCTGGAGCTGACGCCGCTTATTTAGCTCGACATGCTGGGCTTAAATTAAATATTCCAGTAAACGTTGGTGCTTATCTTGTAAATCGTCTTTGTGGTTCAGGATTTCAATCTTGGATAAATGCAGCCGACATGATTTTAGCAGGCGATGCGGGTTGTGTGTTAGCCGGTGGCGTTGAGCAAATGTCGCAAATTCCATTTGTAGCCAGAAAAGTTCGTTTTGATGGCCTACGTTTAGGTAATTTTGAATTAGAAGACGCTATGACTTCAGCACTAACTGATGTGTATGCAGGAATTCCGATGGCTATTACGGCTGAAAACTTGGGAGCGCAATACGACATCACACGCGCAGCTTGTGATGAGTACGCTATTAAAACTCAAGCTCGTTATAAAGCGGCTTTAGAAAAAAATTATTTCGCAGCTGAAATCTCTCCAGTAAAAGTTGTTACAAAAAAAGGTGAAACAATCGTTGATAGAGATGAGCACCCTAAACCAGATTCAACTTTCGAAAAAATTTCTGGCTTAAAATCATTATTTAAAAAAGATGGACTCGTAACAGCAGCTACAGCATCAGGAATAGTTGATGGTGCGGCATGCTCTTTATTAGCCAGCGAAAGTTTTGCTAAAGCTAAAGGTTTAAAGCCGCTAGCAAGAATTGTATCTTGGGCCTATGTGGGTTGCAATCCTAAAATTATGGGAATTGGCCCTGCACCTGCAGCACGCAAAGCTTTAGAAAAAGCGGGACTCAAGTTAGAGCAGATGGATATCGTCGAAGTGAACGAAGCTTTCGCGGCTCAATACCTTTCTGTTGAGAAAGAATTGCAGTTAGATCCAAATCGCACCAATGTTAATGGTGGAGCCATCGCAGTTGGACACCCATTGGGCGCTTCCGGCACCAGAATTATGAATCACTTGGTGTATGAATTACATCGTCGAAATGCTCGTTATGCCCTAGGTACCGCTTGTATTGGTGGTGGCCAAGGAATCGCGATTATCATCGAAAAAATGTAAACTTTCTACAGGTCAAAATGCCCTGTGGGCTTTGTATTTAATCTGAGATAAGTTCCCTCTCATCCAATGGGGGAACGTATATGAAAACTTTTTTTATTATTTTAGCTATCCTGGGGTCTGTATCTGCCTTTTCACAAGAAGCCACAGAAACAATGCGCCAAATTCATGAACAATATAATCAAAGATTCGATGCTTCAGGCCGTTATATCAACGATTTGAATTTAACAGCAAAGTTTTCAGCCAACCAAAACGCAGCTATTCAAAAATTGAGAACTAACGGAAATTTATTAAAATCAGTACGCATTACAAATGATGCTATGTCAGATTTAGTTATTACTGTAAGCATCGTACAAGAAAAAACTGGTCAGCTTGCGGGTCTTTTAATTGAAAGAAGCAAATACGACACTAAATCTGAAGAAGCTCTCTTAAGACTTTATAGCATTCCGATTTTGTTAGGTGGCATGGACGTATTTACTTTAAATGGTGCAAGTCTTGTTAATTTAAAATCTCAACAGCTAACGGCTGATCAAGGCGGAATGCTTTCTATCAAGTATCCGACTAATTTAAATAATAATACTTTTGATCAAGTGAGTTTTAATGTTCTTAAAACGACAACTGGAGAATTTAATTTCTTCACGGTGCAAAGAACTTGGTTTAGCCTAATAGCTTTAAAAATCTGGGTTAATATCTTTTCGCAAAACTTCGGCGTAGAAAAAGTAACGTTTAAGTAATTTAGTTAAGCTATTTTAAATGAGGCACCTGTCTTTGGGTGCCGCGTATTTAATCTAAAAAAATATAACTATACGAAATCATTAATAAAAATTAAATCGCTAAAGCCTACTAAATAGTACCTTGCAATACACAGTACTGTGCGATATATGTATGAGTATGAATACACAGTTTAACAAAGGCGTTATCGAAATGTGCGTTTTAGCTCTGGTTCGCCAAAGAGACTACTACGGTTACGAATTGGTAGAGACCATTTCTAAAAAAATTGAAATATCAGAAGGTACGATCTACCCGATACTGAGAAGACTCACTAATGAGAAATATTTTGAAACTTATTTAAAAGAATCGAGCGAGGGGCCACCTCGTAAGTACTACCGAATGACCGACAACGGAAAAGAAGAAACCAAAAAGCTTTTAGCTTTATGGTCGAAGTTTACTGAAGATGTACATTTTATTATTAAAGGCGGGAGCTAAACAATGAAGAAGCAAGATTTTATAAACCAATTAAAAACTGAGTTGCAGGGTTTACCCGCTACTGAAATTAACGACATCATTCGTGATCAAGAAGAAATGATCAGTGATGCCATAGCTGCTGGACGGACTGAAGAAGAAATTGTTAATTCATTAGGAGAACCAAAAGAATTAGCAAGAAGTCTTAAAGCAGAATTTAAAATAGATAAAGCAACAGAGGAAAGTAACCTACCTCTGCAGGTTAAGGGGGCGTTCGGAGCGTTAGGTGCATTGTTGGTACTGGCGCCCTTTAACCTGATTTTTGTACTTGGGCCATTTTGTGCTGTGATTGGAACTCTGATTGCGGGATGGGCTGTGACTTTAGCTCTCGGTACAACTTCATTGGCATTAATAGGCGTGTTCTTTGCTAAATTTATTTTTGTAACAGCAGGTATTGCTGCGCATTTCTCAGTATTTTTTGCATTCATAGGAATTATGGGGTTAGCAATGTTATTTGGTTTTGCGATGTATGCGGTAACTAAACTCATTTTTAAAATGATGCTCTCGTATTTTAAATGGAACTTAAACTTTATTAAAGCGCAAGCGTAACGAGGAATTTGAAAATGAAAACAACAACAAAAGTTATATTAATTACAGCAGCGGTTACGATTGTGAGTTTTAGTCTTTCTGGAATGTTAGCTAAAAACTATGGCGAAGGAAAAATGACTCAATACTTACAAGATGTGGCCAACTACTCATTTAATCATGTAGATCTTGAATTTGCTAATACAGAAGAAAGTCTTTCAGCTGAAAAGTTGATAGAAATAGAAGTTAATAGTACAGAGGTTGATTTAAAGATTGAAAAATCGTCTGATGATAAAATAAAATTGATTTATAGTAAAAACTCAAAAGACAAGACGACAGACTTAATTCACATAAATGGATTAACTATGAAAATTGATTTTGATCAGCTCAAGCGGGAAGGTCCTTGGGTTAAATTTAATTTTACAAATCCAGAAGAAGGCACAGGTTTTTTGGCTAACCAGTCAGTTGTAAAAATATTAGTGCCCGAAAATATCAGAAAAATTAAAATTAAAACTGTTTCAGGCGACATGAAGGTATTAAATTTAGATTTAGAAGAACTCAAATTAGAATCAGTTAGTGGACACATCGATATCCAAGGTAAACTAAATGATATAAATGCTAAAACTATTTCGGGTGATTTTTTAGTTAATTCAGATTTAGACAACCCTAAAGTTAAAATTTCTACTGTTTCAGGCGACACTCGCGCTGTGTTCAATTCAGAACCCAATATTAATTTTAATTTTGAAACTGTTAGCGGCGAAGTGAGTTTTTCAGAATCACTAGCTCGTAAAGAGATCAGTGGAGCTGTAAAAGATTTAAATTTTGGTAAAGGCGAAGGTTCATTCGAAGTACAAAGCACTTCAGGGGACGTAAAGATAGAGAAGTACTAGTACTTCTCTTCGTTAAATATTTTTTTAGCTTGTTCGTATTTTTCAGGTGCTACGTAGAATCTATCGATAACTCTAGCATCTTCATATTTTTGAAAAATCTGTGTGGCCTGATCTACAGGAGATGGCACATCCCACTTATCGTATTGATCGACCACAAAAATATTCATGCGGTCGTCAGGGTTTCCGGAATGGTATTTAGATAAACGAACTTTTGAGCTCGCGTAAATATTATCCATATCGTATTTTTCAAAGAGTGCTTTAATTTTATCAATACGAGTTGAGCTTTGATTATGAAGTTCAAGTGCTACTTTATAAGGGCGACGTTGTGCAATTCTCTCGGCCCATTGGTTATCCACTGTATCTAAATGCTCATACAGTTTATAATCTGTGTAGCTGATGTATTCGTTAGCGTCTGCTGGTAATACGAATTTACAGTCTTTCGACATTAAATAGCGATTGAGCATTTCTTCGTAAACAATACTTTTGTGATGGAAGTAAACCATCAAATGCATATGGTGGCGCGAAATCAAAAAGTCGTCGAATGCATAAAGCGCTCGACGATTAAGAGCTAAGAACGCTTTATTATTTTTAATATGTAATGTTAAATTTTGTTGTAACCAGTCTTTATCGATTTTTCCGTAGTTTATACCACAAAAATAAGAATCGCGTTCTAGGTAATCCATACGATCGGCATCGAGTTCAGAGCTAACGATTTGGCTCAGGATTGGTCTAAAGTTAATAGCACCGTCTGTAAAATAACTTTCGTCGCATTTTAAATTTTTATCTACAAGGCAAGCAACGAACTCAGCACTGATATCGATAAAGTGAGTTTCAATTAATTTAGAAATTGTAGAATCAGTAACAAATTTAATTGTGTAGTCTTCGTGATTAGCTTGGCGTTTTTGATCTACATTTTGTTCGTTATAAATTTTTACGTTAAGTTTGCTGAGCTCAGGCATAACTTGCTCAGTGGTGTGACTTAACGGACCGTGACCAATGTCGTGTAATAAAGCGGCTAATTTTACAGTTTGTCTTAAGCGGTTTTTAACGCTGATTTTTGTAAACGGATAGGCTCTAAAAATACTATCAAAAATTTGTCCAGCCACATAACTCACACCAATCGAGTGTAAAAAGCGGTTGTGAGTTGCTCCCGGAAAGCTGAACTCCGAAAAGCCTAGCTGTTTGATCTCGCGAAGACGCTGAAACTCAACAGATTCGATAATAGCCACTTCGCCATCGTTTAATTGAATAGAACCGTGAATGGGATCTCTGATTTCCATGAACCTAAGGTAGCTGGCACCTGAGAGATTTGCAATTCGGAAGTGCATACATGTGTAGCTTCATTTAAATGGAGTTGGCTCTGGGCAAGGTTTTGCTTGCTTATTTTTTATGCCGCGTCGTCAACGAGTGATTCAATCAATTTATCCCTATCATGTGACTTTGCGTTCGCATAATAAAATTAAGTTTGAAAAAACGGGGAGCATAAATCAAAAGTTTGGTGCTCGTTACCACTCCTCAGTCATATCTGACCTCAGGTACTACGGGAATGTTTATAAATATGTGTATAGAAATCCAGTTGAAGCGAACTTGTGTTCTCGGGTTCAAGACTATCCTTACAGCTCATTAAATTTTATTTTGGGCCGAGATACGTACCGCTTTCCGGTATTTGATACTTATTTCGAAATAATTGACGACCATTGGTCAACTTTGAATTGGCTAAATACAACTTATGGGGATCTCGAGCTTAAAAAAATAAGAATAGGTTTGCAAAAAACTCAGTTTCTCATCTAAAAAAATCTGTTAAAGAGCAACTTCTCCTCTCTTGTCCTTACCATTGGTCGAGTAAATCTCAATATTAATAAGCCTTAGGGCTAGAACTTTAAAATATGTCCGCTCTGGACCTTAGGTTTTCTCATATTGATCCGATCAGTTGTATGAGTTTGATACAAAACCCAACTCGAGTCAGGCAAGGATGCTTGAGACAGAGAGTAAAGGTGCCAGCTACTTTAAAAAGTGCCAGCTACCTTTGCGACCCTTCAAGGAGGAAGGCATGGGACTGAGAATTAACACAAATACTGCTGGATTGAATGCTCAATTTCAATTGCGTAACAACACTAAGGGTGTTTCTAACGCAATGGAGAGATTGTCTTCAGGAAACAGAATTAATAGATCATCAGACGATGCTGCAGGCATGGCGATCTCAGAAAACATGCGCGCTAATATCCGTAATCTTAAGCAAGCCGACCGAAATGCACAGGATGCAGTTTCTTTAACTCAAGTAGCTGAAGGAAGTTTAACTCAAATTGCCAACACATTAGTAAGACTTCGCGAATTAGCGATGCAAGCTGCTTCAGATACAGTTGCAGATGATCAAAGAATTTTAATCGGTCGTGAATACAATCAGATGTTAGAAGAAATCGACCGCATTGCGAGTGTAACTGAATACAACGGTACTAAATTATTATTAGGTACTGGCGACAGAATTGATTTTCAAATTAATACACGTAACTCAGATGGCGTAGATAGAATTTCATTTGACCCAACTCAAGCTGATATGACGACAACGTCATTAGGTATTGAGCATAGCGGTGTTAACGACAAGCTTTTGGCTCAGGATTCTTTATCGATGCTTGATGGCGCTATCAACAATGTCAGCGAATTAAGAGCGACATTTGGTTCGATACAAAGTCGTTTAATTACGACTACAGAAAATATTATTAGTAATTTAGAAAGCGTTTCTGCAGCTAACTCGCGTATCAGAGATGCTGATATAGCAGAGGAAAGTTCGGAATTAGCTAAAAAGAATTTAATGCTTCAGTCAGGGACAGCAATCTTGGCTCAAGCGAATCAGCAACCTGGACAGGCCTTGTCTCTTTTAAATAAGGGGTAATGAAAGTTGGGTGACTCTTGCTCGTGCAAGTGGCGACGCTGATGTGAGAAAAAATTCCTGCGAGGAATGAGGGGTCCGATCCCCAAAAGATCGGGCCCACAAATTGGTTCTTTTAAATTTATTTTAAATCGGCGAAAAACGGATTTTTGCCGGCAAAACTGACGGGCTAAGGATAGCGCGTCTCATGGAAGGTTAAACAAGGAGGATTTATGGGTTTACGTATTGCTACAAACGTGCAGGCGATAAATGCACAAAAGAATTTGTACGGTCTGAGTAATCAGATAGGGACAACAATGGCCAGATTATCATCTGGATATAGAATCAACAGATCGGCAGATGATGCTGCAGGTTTGGCGATTTCAGAAAACTTAAAAGCACAGATTCGTGGCTTTAAGCAAGCTAACAGAAATGCCAATGATGGTATCTCATTAGTGCAAGTTGCTGAGGGCGGATTAAATGAAATTTCAGGAATGTTAGTACGTCTTCGGGAGTTAGCGATCCAAACATCATCTGACACAGTAGGTGATCGTGAAAGAGCGTTAGTGGATGTTGAATACCAACAGTTAAAAGAAGAAATCGAGCGCGTAGCGCAGACGACACAATTTAATGGAGCTCCATTATTGAACGGTATGGGCGGAGTTTTAGATTTCCAAGTAGGTGTTTACAACGATCCAATCAATGACCGAATTAGTTTTGATGCTGGTGCTGGTAATGCGACACTTGAATCTTTAATGATTACAGATTTATCTGTTGCCACTAAAGAAGGTTCGCAAGAAAGCTTAGCCTTTGTAGATGAAGCGATGAATTTTGTAGGTTCTGCACGTGCCAGCTTAGGTGCTTTACAGAATCGTTTACAGACAACTTCAGAAGTTTTAGGAACAGCAGAAGAAAACTTTGCAGCAGCCAACTCTCGTATTCGTGATACTGATATCGCGGCGGAATCGACAGCCTTAGCTAAGAATAATATCTTAATGAGTGCAGCGACTTCGGTGTTAGCTCAAGCTAATACACAACAGCAGTTAGCTCTGAAATTGTTACAGACATAATTTTAACTGAAATACGCCTTAAAAGCACATTTCAGTTGAAATAATGATCTAGATTTGCGAGTTTAGGCTTCCTATTAATAGGGAGACGAGGCTTCGTGAGTATATCCAAATTTGTTCGAGATATTGTTATTGTTTTGCTAATTACGAAATCAACTTACGCTCTACAAATGAGTGTTGTGGGTCCATGTGACCAGCAGCCTGCGCATGCAGTGCATGTAGATTTAAAAGATAAAGAAGAAGTCACTCTAGGTGACCTAACAGTTAAAGTACTGAATACCAGTGGTGTGCCTTTTAAAGGTGATGCTCAAGGTATTGCACAAATATATGATTCGCCACTAGGCAACGACGCGATTGAAGTTTTAAGTTCGACGCAGTTACGAGCCTATGGATGGTGTGTACATGTGGACAATAATGAACCTGCAGAAATGCCGGACAAAGTTGTAATCACATCACAGGTTCAAAAAATCACCTGGTTCTACGCCTATTCTCTTTACGATGGCGGAGACTGGAAAGAGTACTGCACTCCGTCTTGGAAAGTGCATTCGCTTAACTATTGCCAAAAATCACAATCAAATAAATAATAAATTCCTGCTACATCAATAACTCTCATAAAGGATTTGTTATGCAAAATATGCCATTTCGTAAACTAGGCGATTCTGGAATTTCAGTTAGTTTATTTTCATTTGGTTCATGGGTTACATTCAGTAAACAAATGGACATAGACGCGTCTCGAGACTGCATCAAATATGCTTTTGATAACGGCGTTAATTTTTTTGATAATGCCGAAGTTTACGCTCACGGAAAATCTGAAGAACTCATGGGAGAGTCGTTTCGTAAAATAGGTCTTAACCGAAACGAATACGTATTAACGACTAAGTTTTATTGGGGTATTGAGAATAGAGTAAATTTTCAAAATACACTTAACCGAAAATATTTAATGCAGGCGATTGATGGATCTTTAGCACGTTTAAAAACGGAATTTGTCGACGTGGCTTACTGTCATCGTTACGACCCAGAAACGCCTATTCATGAAATTTGCTTTGCGATGGACCAGATGATTAAAGATGGTAAAGCACTGTATTGGGGAACTAGCGAATGGCCCGCTTTAGCCATTGATATGGCCTATGATTTTGCAGTGGCAAATGGACTACACAGACCTATCGTAGAACAACCTCAATATAATTTAATTCACCGTGAAAAAGTAGAAGCTGAGTTTGCACCACTTTATAAAAAAATGAAGTTAGGCCTAACCACGTGGAGCCCACTCGCTTCAGGAATTTTAACAGGTAAATATTTAAATGGAATTCCTCAAGATTCAAGAGCTGCGATGCCTTCATTAAGTTTTGTTAAAGATGAAGTGCTAAATCCAGCTATACAAAACA
>JBEBIK010000209.1:0-4376 GCA_040080445.1 Pseudobdellovibrio sp. | reverse complement strand
GTTCTGCAGTGCCAATTAGTTTACAAACTCCGTCGAGTACACCCTCGGCAACAGAGCGTGCTCAAATGTAGTTAATAGTATTTCAGATATAATACAAAAATTAAGACAAACAATTAAAATTGTAGATGAAATTAATGCGATGTCAGATCGCAGTGCTCAAGGGGCCGGCATAAAGAAACAGCTTCAACCAGCGCTTAATTTGTTTCACTTTGAGAATAAGCCTGCAGACCAAGCTCATCTTTACCGATGAGCTTGAAATAAGGAACAAATGCTATTTTCATTTAATTCTAAACACAAAAAATATTTTCTATTCACCAACATAATACTATTTTTAATGTTGCTTCTTCAGTTTAATAATTGCGGAAAGATGACATCCCAAGGCGGTGACTTTTCTAGCTCGAGTGCCTCCTTTTCGTCTTATGGTAACAATAGTGATTCAGGTGTTCCAGTTAATGCGTCTAACCCCTATGTTTTAAAATGTATAAATTCTTCTGATGGTTATATCGTAAGTCAGGCTTTAAAAGATTCGGTTATACCCAAGCGCACGAAGCTGATTAGTGGCAAAGTTTCTTCTGTAGATTGGAATCAAGACGAAGATTTAATTGTAACTCTAGACAACGCTTGTCTGATTCATGAAAATTACACCGATACCATGCTTCAGTATGTTGATGTTAAAAACATCAAACCAAATATGCCATTAACAGTCTATATTATTAAAAAAGAATCAGTTACAAATTTAGAAGTATTTATTAAAAATGCACTTCTCAGCCAATGTTTACTAGCCACTGAAAAAAATCGCGAAGTCAAACTTAAGACGAATGCTCTTGATCCAAGTTTTAGTCTGCAAAAACACTTACTAACTATTGGCGCGACGGAAAGTTTTTTAAATAGCACGCTATCTTATAATTCGGGTCAATTATATAAAACGCGAATTGCAATAATTGATAGTGGTCTGGATTTAAATAATCCAGACATAATTCCGCAAATCGCGCGTGATGAAAATAATAATGTTTTAGGATACAACTCAACTGAAGAAATGTCGGCACTAAGCGACTCTGGTTTTCATGGTACTCATGTGGCAGGGCTAGCAGCAGCAGGATATCGCAATGGAAAATCAGGTTCTGGAGTGTGGGGTCGTAATGTTGAGATCATGCCTATTCGTGCTACTAATAATGGCGATACTTTAAGAATTTCAGATGTAGCTAACGGAATTATTTGGGCTACAACCCGCAACGCGGATTTAATAAATTTAAGTCTAGGTTCTGAGGGTGATTCTACAGTTCTAAAAAATGCAATTAGTTTTGCAATTAGTAATAACGTTGTTGTTGTTGTAGCCGCCGGTAATGATGGTAAACAGTTAGGCACTGAGTTAAATCAATATCCGGCCATGTACACCACACAATTTCAAGGTCTAATTAGTGTAGGTTCTACCGATTTAGTAACTAATAATTTAAGTACATTTAGTAACTTTTCATCAAGCTATGTCGATATTTTAGCCCCAGGAAGTAATGGCGGAGCAGGTATTTACTCCACTATTCCGATGAGTCTTTCGTCAGATGGTTTTGGATTTTCAAATAAAATTCCTGTGAGCGGGGGAACTTCAATTATTCATGGCACTTCCATGTCGACACCAATTGTAACGGGCGCATTAGCTGCGGTCATTTCAATGGCACGCGGGCGAGGTATTGTATTTACTAATGTTGAATTAGAAAAAATGATTCTCGGAGAAGGATCACCTAAAAATTCGGCCTACTCAGCTTTTGCATTTAGAGGAAATTATTTAAATTTTCAAAGCCTAATTAAAAACGCCAAAATTAAAATTGAAGAAGCGGTTAAAGAAAAAATTGCAGGTCAAAATTTAGCGGTGAGTTCTCAGCCAGTAAATAAGCAAGCCGTTCTCAGCGAAAAAGTAGAGCTGTCAGTGGGCGTAAGTAATGCCCCAAGCAACATTATTTACCAATGGTTTCGAAATAATGTAAAAGTTGATGGTGCTAACAAAAGTACTTTAATTTTTGAACAGATCAACGAGAACGATGCCGGTAGCTATCATGTTGAAATTACTTCTGGGTCTAATAAAGCAATAAGCCAAAAAGTCAGTGTAAAAGTGGCTTTAAAATATTGTAATTAAAAATTGGTCGTCCTTGTAGGACTCGAACCTACGACCCCTCCCATGTCATGGGAATGCGCTACCAACTGCGCTAAAGGACGAATTTGTAAAAACTAGCAGGGTTTAGGAGCGTTTTCAAGCCTCTAAAAGGTCTTAGCTTGCCTTATTAAGTAAGTGAGTTTAAAAGTTTTCTTTCATGAGTGATTTCAGCATATTACCAATATTATTAACAGGTCTTTTTATATCGGTTTTGCACTCGATGATTCCGACTCATTGGCTGCCATTTGTGCTGGCATCTCGCACGCAAAAATGGAGCTGGTCTAAGACGCAATCAATACTGCTCATTGCAGGTTTTGGTCATATCATAATGACCACGCTTTTAGGTGCGGTTATTTTTGCTTTAGGTTTAGGGGTTTATCATAATATTCAAAGATACTTTATTGCGATCGCAAGCTTTTCGATAGCGGCTTTTGGTGCGTACCAAATTTGGCAGTATAAGCATGGCCACAAACACACGCACTGTGATCACGACCACGAACATGACCATTCAGCTGAGCTTAAATCTAAATCACGTGATGGCTGGGCTATATTAAGCTTGTTGTCGCTTTTAACTTTTTCGCCGTGTGAAAGTTTTTTACCTGTTTACTTAAGTGCCGTCGGTTATGGTTGGCAGGGATTTGTAGCATTAAGTTTAGTACTAGCTGTAGGAACACTCACTACGATGCTTGGCTTTACGTGGTTATCGTCTAAAACAATTAATAAATATCAAATGCAATGGCTAGAAGATCATGAAAAATTAATTGTTGGGTTAGGCCTAATTGCTTTGGCTGTGCTTATGTTAATTATTGAAAGCTCACACTTATTGGCGGTTTGAAATTTGGGGCAAAGAGTTTGACGTACCCGAAAAGGTGAATAAAGCTTATATGCAGAAGGAAATAAAACATGAGAGCATTAATTTATTTAGTATTAACGGTATTTGCCCTTAATACTCAGGCTGCAACTCTTGAATGTAAGTCGTTTATTAATTTAGACGAAGTTACAAGCTCTGCCGTAGTCACTTCATTAAAAAACAAGGTATTAATTGATAAAGTTGATGAGATTACGTCTTACGTAACTGAAACTTCACCGAATGTGTTTTCTTTAGAAGCTTTTATACCAAGCCTAGAAATGCGTATTTATTCTGAAGCCGCTTTAAATAATGTAGGCGAAGTGTTAAAAGCAACGGCATGGGCTCGTGAAATTTTAGTAGATGTAATCTGTAAAAGAATAAAATAAATGAAAATTGTTATACCGTGGAACGAAATTGAATTCTCAGCTACGCGTTCATCAGGTGCTGGAGGTCAGCACGTAAATAAAACTAATTCGGCTGTTATTTTAAGATTTTCAATACCTAATTCACTAGTATTAACCGATATTCAAAAACATAAGATTATGAAAAAAATTGCGCACCGCTTGGTGGGTGATGGTGAAATATTAATTCGCGTCGAAGATCAGCGCGATCAAAAACGTAATAAAGATATGGCTTATGAGTATCTAAATAATATGATTAACTTAGCTTTAGTTGAGCCTAAAAAGCGCGTAGCTACTAAGCCTAAGCGCAGTTCAATTCAAAAACGTCTGACTAATAAAAAACGCCATGCCGATATTAAAAAAGGCAGATCTGGCAATTGGGACTAGAAAAACTTGAGTAAATTGTATTTTTCTTTTGTATAAGGTGGCATAAGAAGTTTTCGCGTAAACGAAAAGTATTTTTGTTCTATAATCGCACGCTGATGACTCATCTCTAAAAATCCGAAATGACCATGATATTTTCCATAACCACTTTGGCCTACGCCGCCAAAGGGTAAGTAGTGGTTAGCAAAGTGTAATAAAACTGAATTAACTCCAACGCCACCTGAAGAAAAAGTATTTAATATATAATCTATCGTGCTTTGTTTTTTTGAAAATATATAAAGCGAAAGAGGCTTTTCTAAACCTATAATAGAATTTAATTCTTCAATATTTGAGTACTTAATAATTGGAAGAGCTGGGCCAAAGATTTCTTCTTGCATTAAGGGATGTGAGATATTTTCTATTTCTACGATGCAGAGAGTTTTTTTATTTAGGTCTTCGTTTGTGTTACATAATTGTTGAAGTCTTGCATGATGTTTTTCTGTGATGATGTTGGCTTTAGCGCTGGTGTTGTTAGCCTCAGAAAGAGCTTTAATTTTTTTAACGAGCTGTGTTGCAACAGAATGATGAACAATCAAGTAATCGGGTGCTATACAGG
>JBEBIK010000208.1:0-4376 GCA_040080445.1 Pseudobdellovibrio sp. | reverse complement strand
ATATAAAGGTATGGGCGCTCAGCACTTCTGAAAATGCGATGACGGTAAAATTAGAGTTACGTGAAGCTTTAACTGAAGTGCAAATAAAAGCCCTGAAGCATAGGTTGCTGCATGAGTTTCGCATGACTGAGGTTTTATTTATTTAAAACTGTTTCAATCTGAAACAGTCGTCATTTTTTTCTCAATAAAAATATCAAAGTAATATTAATATCTGACTTTAGTCTTCCGATTAACATTATATGAAAACATATTTATTCGTCGTTTTATCTTTTTTACTTGTGGGGCAATTAACTCTGTCTGATGAGCCTTCTAAAGACCCAAATTTAGCTATGAGTCGTCCAAGCGATAGAAGTAAGACAGAGGCAGACCAACCTCGTATGGATTACTACTGTTTAGATTGCGGCACTGGTGTGACTCATCCTTCTAAGCAGCTCGATGAATTAGTTATTAATTGGGATTTAGTAAGATCTAAATACAGCTTTTCATCTTTACCTCGCGAAGATCAAGAAGCTATTTTAAAAAGCTTAGATAGAAGCGATCGTGAAACTGTTGCTCAGCAAGCCGCGAGAAGAGGCTTTGAATTAAACTTAGATAAATCTAAGAAACAAAAATTAGACCCAACTAACACAGAAGAAAACATTAAAGATGTAATACGGGGTTATACAAACGGGTTTACTGGTAAAATTATTCGTCAAGATGGCAAACCTAAAGGCGTTATGATTCAGTGGAAGAAAAAGTTTTAAACTGATTTTTTCCACTCTTTGAGTTCTACAGCTCCATTTTCGATTAAAACATAGTGAGTTGATAACATCCATGAACCTGGATTTAAATACTTTCCACCATTCAGTAATTCGGACTCTCCAGGATGGTGAGTGTGACCAAATACCACCGCATCAAAGCCACGGCGAGATAACTCTTCAGCCGCTTCTTTAAAACTAGGATGCTCGCCAATAATTCCGGTGCGTTTAGCTCGTATTCGTGACTGCCATTTTTCAAAGCCTATCCATAATTTATAAACCTTGGGCTGAGCTTTAAGTAAGAAGCCCGCCATGTGAGTTAAGAATTCATAGAGCCGCGGATACTTAACAAAGAAGGGGTCATAAATGTGTCCGTGTTCAACACGAATGCGAGAGTTGCCTGAGTGTACGTTTAAAAATGGCGACACTTTCATCATGCCCCAGTCTTCTAAAAAATGTTCGAGCGCAATATCATGATTGCCAGTTACGTAATATATCTCGCGGCCTTTTTTGCGAATATCGCCGAGAGTTCTGAAAAGTTCTGGAACATCAAATGCAATTTTATTAAAACTAGATTGCGCAATTTCTAAACCATCACCGTTAATGCAAATATCGTAACCTTGTATGGAGGCCCATTTTAAAAATGGAATAACTTCTTTTTTGGCTTCGGAAAAGGGGTTTCCTAGATGTAGATCTGAAATAACCACGAGTTTTTCAGATTTAATAATTGTGATCACGATTTTCCGTTAAGTGCGAGTAACAATTTTTGCACTTCATCTTTTGGTAATTGAAATCTTTCAACTAATTCAAGAACGCGGTCGTTTGAAACTTTCACACGTAAACTCATTTGTTGCAGCATTTCAAACGCAAGAGTAGGGTCTCGCCTGATTTTAAGTAAAAAACCTGCAGGCTTTAAAATTAACAGACGGGTTTCGCCAGAAGCATAAGCTGCTGCATAGCGAGGAATGCTCTGTAGTAAAGCCATATCGCCAAAAAAATCGCCTTTATCAAAGGTGGCTAACTCAACTAACTGACCTTGAACTTTTTTAAAAATTTTAACTTCGCCACTTTGTACTATGTAGAGATCACGGCCCACATCGCCTTCTTCGAAAATACATTGGCCGTCGGCATAGGATTCGACCATTTCGTGTTCAAATTTAGACTCATCTGTCAGTAATTTCATAGGACCTTTTTCTTAAAAAAATGGCTAAATAACGACGATACTTGCCATAGATAAAGCCTACGTTGTATGTCTTATCTATGACAAGTCTAAAAACACAAGAAGTAGCTACTCGGATAGTCGAGATTTGCGCGCGCTTACACCGCCGTAATATGCTAGCTGCCGCTGACGGAAATATTTCTTACCGCATTTCTGATGATGAAATATTAATTACGCCTTCAGGTATAGCCAAAGGCTTTATGAATGCAGATCAAATGGCCGTGATCAATCTAAAAGGCGAGGTCTTGGTAGGTAAGCCTTCGAGCGAAAGATTAATGCACTTAGAGGTTTTTAAATCTTCACCAAAGGCTAAGGCCATTATTCATGCGCATCCACCGACGGCTATTGCGTGGTCGATAGCTCAGCCGGAATTAAAAAAATTACCAAGTGACTGTTTATCAGAAGTTATTTTAGCCACGGGTGATATTCCGTTTGTTCCGTATGCACGCCCAGGCACTCAGCAAATGGGTGATGTATTAAAAGAATTTTTACCTCAGCACCGCGCTCTTATATTTAGAAATCATGGTGCTATAGCTTGGGGTGAAGATATGGATGAAGCCTACCGCGGAATGGAACGCATAGAGCATTCATGTGAAATTTTATTTAAAGCCAAACAAATAGGTGGACTACATCCGTTACCAGCAGAAGAAATAAAATACTTATACGAACTCCGTAAAACTATTGGAGATATTTTATTATGATTCAGTTAAGATCATTAGCACTCGAAGCTGACATCAGCGAAAAAAGTTTTTCGCTACGTTTGCTGGATCAAACTTTGTTACCGCACACAGAAAAATGGCTCTTAATCGAAACTAATGAGCAAATGATTGAAGCTATTAAAACTTTAAGAGTGCGTGGAGCCCCGCTAATCGGAGTGGCTGCAGGTTTAATGATTGGCAAACTTGCTTTTGAAAAAAACTCTCAAACTGATTTATTAAAAAAAGCAAAAGATCTTTATGAGGCTCGTCCTACGGCCGTTAATTTAATGATCTGTGTAGATCGAATGACAAAAAAAATTAAAGAAAACTTCGACACACAAAAAATTATAGACCTAGGCGTACAAATTTTTAATGAAGATGTAGAGCTTTGTAAAAAAATTGCAGTAAATGGCGCAAGCCTCATTCAAGATGGCGATCAAATCCTAACTCACTGTAATACTGGAGGCCTTGCTACTGCAGGCGTAGGTACAGCCTTAGGAGTAATTCAAGAAGCGCACAGACAAGGTAAGAAAATTCATGTTTATGTAGATGAAACTCGCCCGCTATTACAAGGCGGTAGGCTTACAGCATGGGAGTTACAAAAACTAGGAATTCCGTGCACCTTAATTACCGACAATATGGCCGCTCACTTAATGAGTTTAAAAAAAATTACTAAAGCTATAGTGGGATCTGATCGTATTGCTGTTAACGGCGACTTCGCCAATAAAATTGGTACATACAGCGTAGCTGTGAACTGCCATTACCATAAAATTCCATTTTACGTTGCGGCTCCTTACACTACAGTAGACCCGCAATGTAAAAGCGGAGAGCACATTCCAATTGAGCAAAGAAATTCAATGGAAGTGCAGGGCTTTGGCGATTTGATTTGGGCTCCAAAAGATATTAAAGTTTACAATCCCGCATTTGATGTAACTCCGAATGAGTTAACCAGTGCTTGGATTTTAGATAAAGCGGTTTATTATAAAAAAGATGTAGAAGAGGGAGTATTTAATTTATGTTAGGTGTTATTGGCGGATCAGGTTTTGAAAAGTTTGACGAATTTGAAACCATTGAATTATTAGATCGAGAAACTCCATTCGGGCAGGCGGCTAGTGGCTTTAAAAAAGTTAAAGTGGATGGCACAGAGTTTTTATTTATTTCTCGTCACGGCGAGCACCACGAGCATTTACCTAGCGAAATTAACTATCGTGCTAATATATTTGCATTTAAAAAATTAGGTGCTAAAGCCATTGTTTCTTTTAGTGCAGTAGGTTCATTACAAAAAGAATTTGCTCCAGGCGATTTAGTAATTCCTTACCAATATATTGATCGTACTAAGTCTTTACGCCAGCACACTTTCTTAGGTGGCGGCCTCATTGGTCACGTTTCATTAGCAAAGCCTATTTGCGAAGTTATGGCAAAACGAGCACAGGAGCTTATCGTAGGAAATAAAATTAATTCTAATTTTAAAACTCACTTTGGTCAGACTTATGTTTGTATTGAAGGCCCTTATTTTTCGACTAAAGCCGAATCTAATACTTACCGTCAGATGGAAGCCCAAATTATTGGAATGTCGAATTTTCCTGAGTATGCACTAGCGCGCGAAGCGGGCTTACCTTACTTACCTTGCTGCTTTGTTACTGATTACGACTGTTGGGATGATTCAATTCCGCATGTAACAGTTGAGGAAGTTATTAAAGTCATGAAAGGCAATAACTCTAA
>JBEBIK010000207.1:0-4450 GCA_040080445.1 Pseudobdellovibrio sp. | reverse complement strand
TAAAACTAATGGCCGTTCCATTGGTTTTATTTAAAACATCCAACACATTGCTTTTTAAATAATTGAAATTCATTCCTGACCTGATGTACTCGGCTTGCGCGCCAACACTATCGCAGCTAACAAAAAGCATAAAGTGCTTTATTGCAGGGGCCGTGTGTTCTTCTTGAATTAAATCTGCATTTAGTTCTTGAAAAATTTGTGTTTTTTCAAGAGCTTGTAAGTAATTAATAAATTTTTCAAATATTTCAGCTTTTGGTGGGCACAAATTACTAGTAATACCTATCTCCAAGTCCGTCTTGGGGTGATTAAGAACATAGTCTAAAACTTTCCACGTGTTGGCATCGAGCAACGGCTCACCACCCGTCATTCTAAATACTTTTAAATTCGGGTAAATTTGAGGCCACCACTGCCAAAAAGCCTTAACATACGGGTTTTCGTTATTTGGCAAATTGAGCGGCATAAGCCCGGCTTTTTCGAGGCCCGGAATATTATTGTGCATGAAGCCCTCTAGGTGAAATGCGCCGTGCAGTTCGCTTTCCTTTTGCCATTCAGAACTAATATGCGGGCTACAGTAAATACATTTAAAGTTACAAGCCTGATTAAAATTAACTTCAACATACGCAGGAGTTACGCTTTGATCTAACTTAAGATCTCCCATTTTAATTTTTTCTAATTGATCCGAAACCCACCATTCGCTGCTACGATAATGACGATCCGACAAATGGCCTTTTTGTTCTGTAGACTTCGCATCTTCGACGGCCCAGCAATACTTACAGCCTGCGGGCCTCTCGCCTTTTCGCATCTGCTGACGCTCGGTTATTTTTATCTCAGTGTTATGAAGAAGCCCTGGGTTCTCGCTTAAGCCTTCAGTAGGAATGTCGTGAGCCGGCGGATGATAACAACTTTGGGTTTTACCGTTTGTTAAATGCATGCTCACCATCATCCACTTTGCCAAGCAAAAGCTCGGGCTTACGCCATTAAGCTTTTCTCGCATTTCTTCTGCACCTGAATGATATTCTTTACTCTTGTTGTCGGTCATATATTCATTGTTTATACTTATATTTATTTGTATACATATTTTATTAAACCATTATATCTATTTAAACAATTATTGCTCGTTTTATTGTCTTTTGCGGTATTTTTCGCCTCAGTTTTTTTACTTTTAAACATTAATATTTCCTATTTCTTGCTAGCCGATACTTCTGTGGAAGAGCCACTAAGCAATCTTGCAAAAAGCTACTTTGTTCCTTTTAGCACAAGCTTTTCTCGCTTTGAAAAAGATATAAACCCAAAAGAATATCCACCTGAGTTTATATTTTTTGCGCCGCGTAGCGAATTGGCCTCTGAAGTTACTTCTAAAAAATATTTTTCACTTAATGGAAAAGACTATGAGTCTTATACAGAATCCGTTGTTTATAAGCCAAATAATGAACCTGTATACAAAACCAATTATTTAATTGAGCTGCCATTAAGAAGAATTGATAAGATTGAAAATTTAAAAAATACAAAACTCTCTGTCGTATTTGTTGGGTGTTCACACACATTTGGTGAGGGTGTTAATTATGAACAGTCTCTCCCGGGTTTATTTGCTAAAAAGTATCCTTGCTATAACGTATACAATGTTTCGGCTCGTGGGGTTTCTCTTGCTCAGCATTTGTTTCATTTAAAAAGAGGAGACCATTTTTTAAATACTCCTTTGGGATCAGATATAATTTTAATTTATACTTACACGGAGGATCATATTTTTAGAGAGTCCTGCAGCACGGCTTGTTTAAGCGAAAGTAACCAGTGGCGTCTTTATTCTCCTCGATATTAGATAATAGATCAAAAGCTGAATTACGTTCCGAATCACACTAGCAAATATCCGAATAATACCCTGATGAAATATATTTTTAATTCAAATTTAATGAAAGACAGACATATTCCACCGCTTTATTCAGAAGAGAACCTCTTGCGGCACAAGCTTGTTTTAGATGCTTTTTATGACGAGGTTTCGCATCACCAAAAGATTATAAAAGCCTACCATTATTTCGGTTTTCATAATTCAACAGAGAATATTAACTACGTTTTGCCAAATGTACTAAAGTCACATTTTAAACCTATAATTTTAAATTTGTACGATCAGTCTTTTCGGGCTGGTGTAAACCCCTATGTATTAAAATACGATACCCATCCATCTGCGCAAGGGCATGAGGCTAGCTTTAACACCATACAAAGCGTACTTAGAACTGATTATCCAAAACTATTTTAACCTATTTATAACTTTTAATATCATTTAAAGCGTAGTATGTTTTATCAAAATGGATAGTGAATATGTTGAGTCTATTAAAAAAACAAAGCTTGCGCTAAACACGGTTTCTCCCACTTTTTGCTTAGCAAAGTGGACTATGTCAACAATACATCTGCAACAAGGCGAAACTCATTCTTGCTATCACCCGTGGACGCATAAAATTCCCTTAAAAGAAATTTCTGAAGACCCCTCTGCTCTTCACAATACTGAATTTAAAAAACAGCAAAGAAAAAAAATGCTCGATGGCGAGCGGCCTAAAGAATGTCAATACTGCTGGAATATCGAAGATCTAAAAAAAGATCACATCAGCGACCGAATGATACACTCAAATCAAAGTTGGTCTAAAATAGACTTTAAAAAAGTTTCTTCGTCTTCTTGGAGCAAAAATATAAACCCTCGCCACCTAGAGATTAGTTTTGACAGCGTTTGCCAGTTAAAATGCATTTACTGCAACCCCACAGTGAGTACTAAGTGGCTTGAGGAGGTTGTTGAGCACGGCGGCTACAAAACTAGTACAAAGTTCAACGACTATGTTAAATCTGGAGATCGCCAGGCGACGCTAGATAAAATTAATAATAAGTCGAGCAATCCTTATGTCGATGCTTTTTGGCGCTGGTGGCCTGATCTATATAAAAGTTTACATGTTTTTAAAATAACAGGCGGAGAGCCTTTATTGTGTAAAGATACTTTTCGGGTATTAGACTATGTTTCTAACAACCCTCATCCTAATTTGAACTTAATCATTAATTCTAATTTGAGTGTTTCAGACGCTCTTATTGATAAGCTGATTTTAAATATAAACAGCTTATCAGAAAATATTTCTTCACTAACAGTTTTTGCCAGCATTGATACCCATGGAATCCAGGCCGAATATATTAGAACAGGGCTGGACTATGCTCGCTTCATGAAAAATATAAATCGATTATTGTCAGAGTGTTCAAAGTGTAACATTGCATTTACCGTTACCTATAATGCCTTAAGCGTTCCGCGCCTAGAGCTGTTGTTAAATGAAATTCTTCTTTTGCGCAAAAAATATAGCAGCGAAAACAACAAACGTGTTTATTTTGATACGCCTTATTTGCGCTATCCTGATCATCTTTCTATACAATTGCTCGATGAATCTTTCGATGTCTATTTTGAAAATCAACTTGCCTTCATGAAACAACATACTCATTTAGTTTATGGGTTTGAAGAGTTAGAGATTATGAAAATTCAGCGAGTTTACGACTGGAAAAAAAGCGGTTTACCCGCTGAAGCCAAAGAAACTTTTAAAAAAGATTTTTATATATACTTTAAAGAACACGACAAAAGAAGAAAAACCAATTTTAAGGAAAGCTTTCCTGAGCTTGAAAATTTTTATCTTTCGGCGGAGGCGCTCCATGCAAACGCATAAAAACATAAGTCCAACTTTTTGTGTTTTGCCGTGGATGCACCTAGCTGCCATGTCTAATGGGTTTGCAAAAATTTGTTGTCTTTCTACCGATGACCTAATTGATGAGTCTGGTAATATTTACAGCTTTGAAACTCACACAATAAAAGAAATTTGGAACTCTAAACCAATGTTAGAGGTTCGAAGAAAAATGTTAGCAGGAGAGCGTTTGGCCGGCTGTGGTCAGTGCTACAACGAAGAGCTTCTCGGCGGTCACAGCATGAGATTAGGTTTTAATGAAAAGTGGTTTCAACAAGAGCCAGAAGCCATCGAGAGTCGCATTTCAGAGTCGATTAACAATAATTCTAAATTAAGTTCTATGCCTTGGTATTATGATTTGAGACAAGGAAACTTGTGTAACCTTAAATGTCGCTCTTGCTCTTCTGAAAATAGCGTTGCAATTGAAAAAGAGTATGCTCAGGTTATAAAAACGGAATCAAAATTTTCTGAATATATGTTCCAAACAGAACTGAGCGACTCTTATAAAAACTGGTTTAGTAGTCCGATTTTTACGACTAGTTTTAATGAAGAGCTCTTAAATATTAAAAAACTTTACTTCACTGGCGGCGAACCCACTTTAATAGAAAAAAACTACGAAATAATGGATTTTTTTATAAAAAACAATTTAGCCAAAGATGTTGAGCTTATGTTCAACACCAACGCCACCAAGTTAACTCCGAGGTTTATTAATTTAATTTCGCAATTTAAACATGTTATGCTTAATTTAAGCA
>JBEBIK010000206.1:0-4451 GCA_040080445.1 Pseudobdellovibrio sp. | reverse complement strand
ACAGCAGAAATTGGCCCAAGATTTTTATATTATCTGTATCGAGATAATAGCTTTGGTTATGTCCGATTAGGTATTCCATACCGATTTACTTTTGCCACTAATTTTACAAAATGGTATTCAGTGGGAACAAATTTTGCACCCACTTTTGAAATAGATAAAGTTAATTTTTTAGTTGAACATCTCACTCTGTCTTTTTCGCATAATTTAAATTATTTTGATCAAGGCCAAGCCGATTATTTTTTTCAAGTGGATACAGATTATCAAACCATAGAAAGACCTTACTACGATGCCAAAGCAGGTTTGCTGGGCTCTTCTACTAGCTTGAGTATAAAATATCAATGGGACGATAAAACACTCATTATTGGCTCAAGCTACTCCGACTACTCAAATTCTGTGAATACAAAAAGTTACTTACATAGAAACAGCATCAACTGGAGCCACTTTATAGGCTTTGGTTGGATACTTTCTAAGTCTTTAGAGCGTGGGGTAAGATAGCTTTACCAACTCTCAAGACTTAAAATATCAAGCCCTTTACTGGCGCGAGCTTTATCGCAGCGCTGATCTTGAATGCCGTCTTCGAAGCTAGCCTTAAATGATCTACAAGTGCTGGGTCTATTTTCATAAATACTGCAGCTCACGTCTTTACCCACAATACCTTTAAAGGCAATACAACGTGGGTCTATGAGATCACTACCTATCATTAAACTTTTATGTGAGCCCGACTCAGTAGTAAGTTCTAGTGGCACACCAAAGCTTTCTTTCATGGTTTCAGACCAATGAAAGGATACTTTAAAAAATGAACAGCAGGCGCCGCAAGTCATGCAAGGGTGTATATTCATAAGTCACGCTAACCCTGCGATTGATATATAGATACGTAATTAAAATTTAATCTGTGAGAAGCTTTACGCGCGCTTAGGCGAGTAAACCACTCTCTTCGAGTAGTTGTTTGGCGTTTAATTCAGGAATTTCTGTTGAGATTTTCTTAAATAAATCGGTAAATTTTTTAACAGCTAATGCTTTACGATCTTCATCATTAGCCTCTAAACCGTCAGCCAATTCGCGCCAATCAGGCATCGTCAACAGATACTCTTGTAATGATTTTGTAAATACATCAGCCCAAGTGGGCTGACTAAAAGTAAAGTTCAAAGAAAGAGAGTCTTCGCTAGTCGTAGTGGCGTGCCAGTACCCGCGAGGAACATAAAGCACACTTCCTGCTTCCATTAAAAATTCAATGCTGTCTTCTGGTAACTCATCTATGAGGGGAGCATGACATTGTTTTTCAAGTGCCGCCGGCATTTCTAGTGCACCTGTAGCAAATCTTTCTGTTGGATTTGTTACAGAATTATTAGGCGCAAGCATCCAAGTTTTACTTCCGCTAATTTGAATAATAAAATTGGCGTTAGCATCAAAATGTAAACGCGTACCCGCCCCCGCTGGAGTGGCGTAGGCAATAGATCTGGCTTTACATAAATTATTTTCTTCGCCACCCGTTACTAAACCTAAATCTTCACGTATATTTTTTAATGTTTGCGCAATCAAAGTATCTTGGGTTTGCATCGCATCGAATACTAAAGTCATGCTGTTATTAAATGCTTTTAGCGCGTCGTTAGGCTCTAAGTGAATTGAGCTGTATTCGTCGTCAAAATCAGGCAAACAAGCCCTCACTTTTAATACACGCGCTGCAACTAATGCCTCAAGACTTTGTAACTGCGGAAGCTCAAATAAAGCTTTAAGTTTTTCGGGATTTGCGGGAATAAACAATGGCTTATGCGGCCAATGAAATTCGAAAAAATCTTGAGTTTGTACAGGGGCTATGAGCCCAGCTAAATCTATTTTTTGCATACCTAGATATATCAATTGCAAAGGCTCACGTAAAGCTATAAATTCTCATGCACAGCATAGGGAGATATTATGAAAAACGAATTACAAACGACTTCATGGGACAACTCAAACATCTACCAAAACTTTCAAGATCCAAAAATTTCTCAAGACCTCAAAAAAATTGAAGACAGCGTGGCTTATCTTCAAACCAAGATCACTGTTTTCGATAATCCGGTTGCCTACCCAGAAGAGACCATTCCGCTTGCTCGCGAATGTTATCGCTTATTAATCGACACTAAAATTTCAGTTCATACTTTACATGCATTTGCCTCAACGGCGGCTTCAGTTGATTCACTTAATTACGATGCTAAAAACTTGTCTAACAAGGCTTTACAGTTAAATGCTAATTTAAGTAAAGCCACCAAGCCACTTGATTTATTTTTACTCAGAGCGCCTCAAACTTATTTAGACACTTTCTTAAAACACGAAAGCGTAAGTGAAACTGCATTTCCTCTTAACTACGCAAAAAAAGAAGAAGTCTATTTATTAAGTGTAAACGAAGAAGTACTCCTAGAAGGACACGCTATTGATGGGCTTCACGCATGGGGTAACTTGTATAAAGAAATCTCAGGTACCATGAAGGTTGAAGTTGAAGGCCAACAAATGGGAATTGCCAGTGCTTCAAATATTTTATTTGGCGACGATGCCTCAAAAAGAAAAATCGCATACAAAGCTATTAACGAAGCATGGGATAAAAATTCAATCTCTGCGGGTGCCGTACTTAACTCACTCAGCGGTTGGAGACTAGAAAACAACAAAGCCAGATCTAAAAAAGCTGAATTACACTATTTAGATAAATCTTGCTTTAGTGAAAAAATAACTCGCGAAACTCTCAACACCCTCATGCAAACCACTTATGAACAACGCCATGTGGGCCAAGATGCCCTTCGCCTAATGGCTCAAGAAATGAAAATCGAAAAGTTAGGCCCGTGGGATATTTTGGCTCCCTACCCTAGCAAAGACACAACTAAAATTGCATTTCCAGATGCGATGAAAATGATTAATGCAGCTTTTGCAGAGTTCAATCCAGACATGGCTGAATTTTCGCAAATGATGATGGATAAAAACTGGATTGACGCTACACCAAGTGAAAATCGCGCTTCAGGTGCCTACTGCACTGGCTTTGCAAATGTAAGAGAACCACGTGTGTTTATTACCTACGAAGGTAATATGAAAAATATTATTACCCTAGCTCACGAAATTGGCCACGCTTACCACAGCTGGGTTATGCGAGATCTTAAATTTTCAGAAACTGGCTACTCTTCTAGTTTAGCCGAAACAGCTTCAATTTTTGCCGAAACCTTAGTGCGCGATTACATTCTTAAAAATGCTAAAACGAACGAAGAGAAAAAAGCAATTTTATGGCAAGAAATCGAATCGGCCGCAACTTTCTTCATTAATATTCCAGCACGTTTTGAATTCGAAAAAGGCCTACTTGAAATGAGAAAAACTAAAACTCTCACTGTGCCTGAATTAAAAGAACTTAATAAAAAATCTTGGGCTACTTGGTACGAAGATACTTTAACTGAATACAACGAAATGTTCTGGGCTAGTAAAATGCATTTTTCGATGTCTTATAAAGCCTTTTACAATTACCCGTACTTATTCGGCTATTTATTCAGTCTTGGTATTTACGCTAAGAAAGATCAATACGGCGACAGCTTCAAAAAACTATATATCGATATTTTACGCGATACAGGTGCCATGACTGCTGAAGATCTAATTAAAAAACATTTTAACGAAGATATCTCTAAAAAAGATTTCTGGTTGAAATCAATTAAGATCGTAGAAAATTCGGTGAATGAGTTTAAGAAACTACAATAGTTAAACAAGTATTTCAGAAATTTATAAAGGCCCGGTATCATATTGAAACGATCCGAGCCTTTAAAGGCTTTTTATTTTAATGTGCCACTCTTTGCGCCAGCAGATTCTTTAACCAAAGTATCCATTAGGTTTAAGAGTTCTGTATTTTCACTTTGAGTCTTTTGCACGATTGCACGCATTCGGTGTAAAATCGGTTCTGCAAATCTACCTAGTCTTTCAATTCTAAATTTGAATTGCTGTTCAGTTATATCAGCTAAAATTTGTTGCTCTTCTGTATCTAACAAAATTTCCATACGAGCTACAAAAGATCTTACTAGTTTTTCTGGAGCAGGGCTTAAAGTCAGAGGCAAAACCTCATCAACTTCTGAACGTGGCAAGATATAGAGTAATCTTAATCCTGGCACCTTCAGATAACCATTCTCCCATGTGTTAATCATGGCAATAGCTTCATCTATATAAAGGCCGCTTAGAACTAACTCATCAATTAACTTACCGCGAGCTTGCTCACCTTTAATAATAAATGGAGATACCAATTCGTGATTTTTAAGTTGCTCGATGCGTTTAGCTAAAACCATAACTTCGTCTTTAGTTTTAACAGAGTCCAAACTCAGCAATTGACCGTTTCCGAAATCATCAACATGAATTAAGAAGGCCGCTTGAGGACGAGCTAAGTTTAAATTGCCAATTTTCAAATTTCCATCTTTTGACGTAATCGAAATTTTGGGTTGGAATCTACCTAAGCCTCT
>JBEBIK010000205.1:0-4451 GCA_040080445.1 Pseudobdellovibrio sp. | reverse complement strand
GTTACTGGCTATTGCAACGGCACTTTAATCGACGCTTATACATTAATTTCAGCAGCACATTGCTTTCAACGTAGCGAAATCGGCGCTGGCAAAAAAATGCGAATCGAAATTGGTGAGTATCGTTACATCGTAAAAGATGGCGTAAAAATCAAAATCGGTTACCGCGCCATGATCAAACACGATAGCTCTGTTAAAGTTCGCGTATTACCGGGTGTTAACTTAAACGGCACAGCTACTATTCCACCAGAACTTGATATCGCAGTTGTTAAACTAGATCAGCCCGTTGCTGTTCCCGCAGAATTTGTTTATGCACCAATATGGAATACAGCCTTGCCCGGTTTAAATGCAGCCTCAAAGCTATCAATAGTTTCTATTAATATAATGGAAACCATCAGCCACAACGACACAAAACAAATGGCTGTACTTAATAAATTTACTCAAGGCCGTATTAATATCGAATCCACATCGACTTCAAGAGTAGCTCAAGGTGATAGCGGTGCTCCGTTATTTGCAATGATTAACGGTAAAACTTATTTAATCGGTGTGGTTAAAGGCACTGTAAGTACTTTTGGTTCGACTCGCGATATTTTTGTAACTTTGCAAGGTCGTATCAACCTTCAGTAGTTACAAATTCCTTCTGTACTGCCCACCAACCTCATAAAGCGCTTGCGACATCTGATATAAAGAACAATGTCTAGACGCTGACAACAAGGCCTCAAATATATTCTCACCACTTAAAGCCGCGCGCTTTAAGTTTTTAATTTCAAGATCAGCTTGAGTGCTATGAGTTTTTTGGAAGCTCGTCACTTGAGTTAACTGATAATTCTTTTCTTCTTGCGAAGCACGAGCCAATTCAATTTTTGGTGGAACATAATCAGCAGCCAAAGTTTTTGGATTAATAAAGGTATTCACACCAATAATTGGGAATGTTCCTTCGTGTTTTAAGTGTTCGTAGTATAAAGACTCTTCTTGAATTTTAGATCTTTGGTATTGAGTTTCCATAGCGCCCAGTACACCACCGCGCTCGTTAATGCGTTTGAATTCTTCAAGTACTGCTTCTTCTACAAGTTCAGTTAACTCTTCAATGAAGTAACTGCCTTGAGTTGGGTTTTCATTTTTAGTCATGCCGAATTCGCGGTTGATAATCATTTGAATAGCCATAGCACGACGAACTGATTCTTCAGTTGGTGTAGTAATGGCTTCGTCATACGCATTTGTATGAAGTGAATTACAGTTATCGTAAATCGCTAACAGAGCTTGAAGCGTCGTGCGAATATCGTTGAAATCGATTTCTTGCGCATGCAGAGATCTTCCAGAAGTTTGAATATGGTATTTTAACTTCTGAGATCTATCGTTAGCTTTGTAAAGATCACGCATGGCAATAGCCCAGATACGTCTCGCAACTCGGCCTAATACTGCATACTCAGGATCTAAACCGTTACTAAAGAAGAAGGATAAATTTGGTGCAAAGTCGTCGATGTTTAAACCACGAGACAAATAGTATTCAACAAATGTAAAACCATTTGAAAGTGTGAAGGCTAACTGACTGATTGGGTTCGCACCCGCCTCAGCTATATGGTAACCCGAAATACTCACAGAGTAGAAGTTCTTCACGTTATTTTTTGTAAAGTACTCTTGAATATCGCCCATCATTTTAAGCGCGAAATTAATTGAGAATATACAAGTGTTCTGACCTTGATCTTCTTTTAAAATATCAGCTTGAACCGTTCCGCGCACTTGTTGAATGGTTTTATTTTTAGTTTCAATCCATTCAGTTTCAGTAAGTTTACGGCCTAGTTCTTTTTCGCGCTTTTCAACTTGTTGGTCGATGGCTGTGTTAAAATAAAATGCCAAGATCATGGGTGCTGGGCCGTTGATCGTCATACTCACTGATGTGTTTGGGTCTACCAAGTCAAAACCGGCATAGAGCTTTTTCATGTCGTCGAGAGTACAAATGCTAACGCCTGATTCCCCTACTTTACCAAAAATATCTGGGCGTGGGTTAGGGTCTTGTCCGTATAGAGTCACAGAATCAAATGCGGTTGAAAGCCTGTGGGCTTTTTCACCTTTACAGAGGTAATGAAATCTTTTGTTGGTGCGTTCTGGAGTGCCTTCGCCTGCAAACATACGCTTAGGATCTTCATCGGCACGCTTTAATTGAAACACGCCAGCTGTATATGGAAACTCACCTGCGATATTTTCGAGTTTAATAAATTGGTATCTGTCGCCCCAGTCTTTAAATTTAGGTAGAACTACTTTACGTATTTTTGTACCGCTTAAAGATGTAGAAGTTAATTTTTGTCTGATTTCTTTATCGCGTACTTTAAATACTAATTCATCCCCGGCATAAGCTTTTTGCTGGGCGTCCCAGTTTTCGAGAGATTGTAATTCGCTCGCTTCAAAATCTTTTTTGTATTCGAGTGACTGTTTTTCTATTGTATTTGCATCTAAATTTAAATCTTTAGAAATATTATGTAACGCTCCTAATTTAGAAGCTTTTTCTGATAAGTCTTTTACTCGCGCTTTGTATTTTCTATTTGTTGAGACAATCTCAGCTAAATAGTTTTGGCGCTCAGCAGGAATGATCACATGCTCTTCTGCAGATAAAACACTTTTTCTAAAATCAGCATCAACTTGTGGCAACGCGCCCTTTTCAGTTAATACATCGGCTACAGCAAAGAACAATTGATTTACTCCACCATCATTAAATTGGCTCGCTTGAGTTAAATAAACTGGAACCTTCGCTTCATTATCAAAAATTTTACGTGAGCGCTTGTACTGTTTAGTTACATCACGAAGAGCATCTTGTGCGCCACGACGGTCGGCTTTGTTTACTGCTACGAAGTTAGCAAAGTCGATCATGTCGATTTTTTCAAGTTGTGACTGAGCACCGAAGTCTGAAGTCATGACATACATTGATAAATCACTCACATCGGTAATAGCCATATTGCCCTGACCAATACCTGAAGTTTCTGCGATGATAAAATCAAAATCAAGCTGCTTAACAAATTTTAAAATATCTGGAAGAGTGCTTGCGATCTCTTTACCTGATCCGCGCGAAGCCACTGAGCGCATGTAAATATTAGGTCGCGATAATGAGTTCATACGAATACGATCGCCTAATAGCGATCCACCTGTTTTACGCTTAGAAGGATCTACGCACACAACGGCTAATTTTTTATTTGGGTAGGCATTTAAAAATCTTTGCGATAATTCATCAATTAACGACGACTTGCCTGCGCCACCCGTTCCGGTAATACCAAGAACTAAAGGTGTTTTTTCTTTTCGTACGAAGTTAGCTAAGCCAAATTGATCAAGCTTCAAATCTTTATGACCATTCTCTATAGCTGTGAGTGCCACGCCCAACTCAACGGATGGAACTTTATCGTTTTCAAAAATTTGCTTTTTTGTAAATTTTTTCTGAGCTTCAATGAGATCAAAATCGCAGCCATCGATGATCATGCGGATCATGCCTTCAAGACCTAATTTACGTCCATCATCTGGGTGAAAAATCTGGGCTATTCCATATGCTTCAAGTTCACGTTTTTCGTCGTGAACAATAACTCCGCCTCCACCGCCATAAATTTTTACGTAACCGGCGCCCGCTTGATCTAATAAATCTTTTAAATATTTAAAGTACTCCATGTGTCCGCCTTGATACGACGAAATACACACACCTTGAGCTCCTTCTTGAAGAACGGCTTTAACCACATCTTGTACAGAACGGTTATGTCCTAAGTGAATCACCTCAGCACCTAAATCCTGAAGTATACGGCGAATAATATTAATGCTGGCGTCATGTCCATCAAACAATGAGGCTGCGGTTACGACACGTATCGGATTTTTGGTTTGAGTGCTCATTAAAAACTATTCTCCCTTAAATACAGGTTTTCTTTTCTCGATAAATGCAGTGGTACCTTCTTTAGTATCCGCTGAGTTAAAGAGAGTTCCGAAAATCTGTGCTTCATTTTCTAAAGCTTGTTCAGTTTCTAAATCAAAAGCTTGGTTAATTGATTTTTTAGCTTCAGCCACAGCTAGTGGAGACCGTGATAAAATCATTTCTATTTTTTTAGTAGCAGTTGGCATAAGTTCAGCTAAAGGTACAACGTGATTAACTAAACCCATTTGTAAGGCTTGAGCACTGTTGATCATTTCACCTGAGAATGTAAGCTCACGCGCTTTGCGTATACCTACAGCTCTGGTTAATCTTACCGTGCCGCCAAAACCTGGGATTAAACCTAAGCTTACTTCTGGTAAACCAAATTTTGCATTTTCGCTGGCAATAATAAAATCACAAGCTAAGGCTAATTCTAATCCGCCACCTAAAGCAAACCCATTAACGGCTGCAATCACCGGAATTTTTAATAAATTAAGTTCATGAAAAATACTTTGCCCGCGTTTTGCAAACTGCATGGCTTCATCTTCATTAATGGTTGTCATTTCTTTAATAT
>JBEBIK010000204.1:0-4437 GCA_040080445.1 Pseudobdellovibrio sp. | reverse complement strand
AAGTTAAGTATGCTGAAGAAAATATTTCGCAAGAGCCTTTCTGTTTTGTAAAAAATAATTCTGGAACTTACGGCTTAGGCGTTGTTAAAGTTAATTCAGCTCAAGAAATTAAAGAGTGGACTTATAACGCTCGTAAAAAAATGAAGGCCGCTAAAGGCGGTAAAGATATCGAACAGGTCATTATTCAAGAGGGCATTCCATCTATTGTAACTTCTGATGATGCGTCGGCTGAGCCCGTTATTTATATGATAGGGTGCGAACTCGCTGGTGGATTCTTAAGAACTCACGCAGCCAAGTCTTCAACTGAAAGTTTAAACTCTCCAGGTGCTGTTTATAAAAAGCTCTGTGTAACTGATTTATACGACGATCGCACGAGCTGCCCGAAAGAAA
This sequence comes from Pseudobdellovibrio sp., assembly GCA_040080445.1. Taxonomy (GTDB): domain Bacteria; phylum Bdellovibrionota; class Bdellovibrionia; order Bdellovibrionales; family Bdellovibrionaceae; genus Pseudobdellovibrio. Next base: position 4,047 of record JBEBIK010000204.1, on the reverse strand, counting down.
ATGTGTACGGTTGGTCGGCTAAACTAGGCCTTCTGGCTATAGGTCTAGAGGCTAAAGACATGAATGTCCAATTTAGCAAGTACACAAAAGCGAGTTGTGGTAGCATATAAACATATCTAACTGAGGTATGTTTATGTCTAATAATATTAAAAATGTGGCGTTCTTTGTTTTGTGCTTCTCTTTTGGTTTAGCACTGTTTTATTCGATATCTGAAAATATTTCGATACAGCGAGACCCTGCCACTATCAACGGTAAAATATTTCAGATTACAAATCTAAGTTCTGAACAAATTCATTCTCAATTACAAAAAACAATTAAAGTAACGCCAACTATTGATGGTAAAAAAACCATTTCGTTTTCTGGCTTTTCATCAGCCCTCTGTAAAGCCTATCCTTTTATAGTTGTTGAGTTTTTAGCTGACGGTGTGGCCGTTGCTGGAGAAGCTCCCGCAATGAAAATCACAACACCTTGTGAATCTGGGCAGGATCCTGCTGAAATTAAAGAAGTTAATCTTCCGATTGCTAAAATCTTGAAAGAAAAACCTCGCAATGCCGAATTTTCTTATGATGGCTTTAATGCCGTGGTTTCGTTTACTCACTCAGCCGATGAATGGCCAAGACAATGGGTGCTTAAACGTGTGGAATTTAAAGGTGCTGAAGGCGCCGATAAGGCTGCTGACTTCGGCAGATCTCCAGCTTCAGTAGAACAACCTATCGTTCTTGAGTTTTAAAAGCGAACAATCCCAACTTCAACATCCTTAGACAAAAAATCTCAGGATTTAAAGTCCTTCCTGAACTTATACACGTTGGCAGAGCCAAAAAGATCAGGTCATTATGAAAACAGATCTAAGAATAACCTCAGTAATTTAAGAATCATTAAAACTAGACTTAAGACTACTTTAGTTAAGTTCAAAAAACGTCGAAATCTTCTATAGGTTGCGAACCTTATAAAATTCGGCATTCGGAACCTCCAATCATAATTGGAGATTTAAATGTCCTTAAAGCGAAGTTGAGATGTTCAATTTCGCTTTATGCATTTTTGATGCTACTAAGCGTACTGCTTAGCAATTTCTACAAATGTACGAACCATTACGCCTGTTGCACCTTTTGGTGTGCAGTAATTAAGTCTACCACCACAAGCCCATGCTGTTCCTGCGATATCAAAGTGAGCCCAAGGAATATCTGAATCTACGAATTGCTCTAAGAAGCCTGCAGCCGTTGCAGAACCTGCACCGTTACCGCTAGAAATATTTGATAAGTCAGCAAATGTGCCCTTCATATCTTTTACGTGAGCGTCTACAAGAGGCATATTCCAAACTAATTCACCTGATGTTACGGCCGCTTTTTCAACTTTATTTTTTAAAGCTGAATTACGAGTGAAATAACCTGAGTGAATATTTCCTAAGGCTACAACCATAGCACCAGTTAACGTGGCAGCATCGATAATAACAGCTGGTTTTTGTTCAGATGCGTAACAAAGAGCATCTGATAAAATTAAACGGCCTTCTGCATCTGTGTTATTAACTTCGAAAGTTTTTCCGTTACGTGCTGTGTGCACATCTCCTGGTTTAGTAGCTTTGCTTCCTGGCATATTTTCAGTAGCCGGAACAAAGGCGATAACATTTACTTTTAATTTTAATTGAGCGATGGCTAACATCGTACCGATAACTGCGGCTCCGCCGCCCATATCGTATTTCATGTCTTCCATTTTAGCGCTTGGTTTAATGCTGATACCGCCAGTATCGAATGTTAAACCTTTACCAACGAATGCAACAGGCGCTTTTGATTTAGCTGCACCATTGTATTCCATAACGATAAATCTAGGCTCTTGTGCAGAACCTTGCGCTACTCCAAGAAGTCCGCCCATTTTTTCTTTTTCGATGCGTTTTTTATCCCATGCAGAAACTTTTAATCCGGTGCCGCGCGCGGCTTCCATAGTTTCTTCTGCTAAGATTGTTGGAGTCATTAAATTGCCGGGCATATCACCTAAACGTTTAGCAAAATTAGTACATGCAGCTAAAACAGTTCCCGCTTGGAAAGCATTTTGTACCGCTTTATCTTTTGCAGCTTTAGTTACTAAATGAATATTAGTCATTTCAGATTTTTTATCGCCAGATTTTAATTCGTCGAACGAGTACGCCGCTAAGTGAATACCTTCAACAAAAGCTTGTGTGTATTCTGCTAAATCTTTTTTATTTGCTGTTAAACCATCAAAGTTTACAAAAACTTCGGTTGTTTTTAAGCTTTTAACTTCTTTACAAAGAGCTGCGGCCGCTTGACGAACAACTTCATGAGTTAATTTTGCATCAGGACCAACTCCAAGACTGATTACATTGCGGTAACCTAAAAACCGAGCTTCGCGGAATGAAATAACTTCGCATGCAGCTCCTAAAATTAATTTTTCGTCTAAAGAAGTTTGTAAGGCTTTAGCTGTATCTGCATGAGTGATTTTTGCAGCCTTTGTTTTATCGGCTCCAGCTTTAGAAAAAACAACTAAGCTTTGTCCGCTTAAAGCGTTGATGTCTTTAGAATGTAGGTGAATTTGTATATTAGATGATGATTGTGACATTTAGGGTCTCCTTCATAAAATGACGTCCTATTTTTTTAAGAAAACAGTATGTCTCAAATTGAGAAAATGGTTAAGAACTATTCACTTCTACGAAAACTCGACTAGACTGGTCAACGTTCGCGTGTACCAGAGTGAGTATTTTTGAAGAAATTTAAAGATTCGACTCTAAAAAGCCGAATTTTAAAAAGAAGGCTTCAACCACTAAAATTCAGGAGACTGTGTGCCACTACTACCATATGTTATAGAACAGACATCTAAAGGCGAACGCTCGTACGACATCTACTCGAGATTACTTAAAGACCGTATAGTAATACTGGGCAGTCAGGTTACAGACGAAGTGGCCAACGCCATCGTAGCGCAGTTCTTATTTTTAGAGGTGGATAATCCTGAAAAAGACATTCATTTTTACATCAACTCTCCAGGCGGCAGCGTTTCTGCGGGATTAGCTATTTATGACATCATGCAATTCGTAAAATGCGATGTGGCAACATATTGTATGGGCATGGCGGCAAGTATGGGTTCGCTACTATTAACGGCTGGCGCTGCTGGTAAACGTTATACAATGCCTAACTCACGGATTATGATTCATCAGCCCCTCTTAGGCGGCGGCGGTTTATCTGGTCAAGTAACAGATATCGAAATTCATGCCAAAGAATTGGGTAAAACTAAAGAAAAGTTAACTAATATTTATGTGAAACACACAGGTAAAGATTATCAAACTCTTTTTGCAGCAATGGAGCGCGATAATTTCATGGATCCGCAACAAGCAAAAGATTTCGGATTACTCGATCATATCGTGGATTCAAGAAAAACGAAAAAGGTATAAAGCATGTCGACATCAAATAGTTTACGTTGTTCATTTTGCGGCAAAGGCCAAAAAGAAGTTAAAAAATTAATAGCCGGGCCTGGAGTTTACATTTGTGATGAGTGTATCGATCTTTGCATGGATATTATTGACGAGGAAAAAGACAAAGAAGTAGCTGTAAAAGGCGCCTTCCGCGTACCCAAACCTTTAGAAATTAAAGCCTTCTTAGATGATTACGTTATAGGACAGCTACAAGCTAAAAAAACTATCGCTGTTGCCGTACACAATCACTATAAACGTATTAATGCGCTTCAAGGCAAAAAAAGTTCTGATGTAGAGTTGCAAAAATCTAACATTCTTTTAATTGGACCAACTGGTTCGGGTAAAACTTTAATTGCTCAGACTATTGCAAAAATTTTAAATGTTCCGTTTGCTATGGCTGACGCTACCGCATTAACTGAAGCGGGCTATGTTGGTGAAGATGTGGAAAACGTAATATTAAATTTATTACAAGCTTCTGAATATGATATCGAAAAATGTAAACGTGGAATTATCTACGTGGATGAAATCGATAAAATTTCACGCAAGTCTGAAAACCCATCTATTACGCGTGACGTGAGTGGTGAAGGTGTTCAGCAAGCCTTATTAAAAATTTTAGAAGGAACTGTGGCGAA
>JBEBIK010000203.1:0-4470 GCA_040080445.1 Pseudobdellovibrio sp. | reverse complement strand
ACCAGTAATTGCAAAGTCTGCACCTTTGATGTTTTGTTTTTTTCCAGATATTGCGGCTTCGCTCGTAAGTTCTTTCATGTTATCGCGATCTAAAATACGGAATCTGCCTGTTTGTTGCAAGTGCCCCATTAAAACAGTTTTAGCTTGGCTGCCTAAACGATCAGGTCCATCAGAAAAAATACCTTTCATAAAACCAGATTTATTATCAAAATTACTCACCATAACAGGGTGCTTAGTGCCGCGATAATTAGTAGCTGTTTTTGCTGAAGCCGACTTTTGTACTTCGATTGCTTTATGAGATTCTGATGCACAACCTGCAAGAACTAGAAGAGAAGATGTTGCTAAGATATTTAATAGTTTTTTCATAGAATTCCTTTTTTGTTAAGAGCTAAAAGGTTAGCAGTGGTGATTGCTGAGCTCAAGGATATAGGTGTGACCAAGCCCTGTTCAGGTATTGCGCTGTGTCGCTTTTACTGAACTTTCTCCAACCCAAGTGCAATTAGTAACACACTCTCATCAACTGCCGGATAAGCCATAGTCTGACAGTGAACAGAGCCGTGCATTTGGTCAGATAAAGTGTTCGAAGCAATACCAAAAACTTTATAACCTAAACTCTCATATACTTTTTTTGCTTCTGCATCTTTAGCAATTCCGTAAGTGGGCATAAAAACAGTTTTACCTACCATTAATGAGTTAACGTAAGTGCGGTAAGAGTTTGGAACGTCAGGAATCATCACTACATTATAGCCCCAAGCTTTTAAGTCTTTAACGTACTCAGCCGTATTAGTTAAAATAGTGTTGTTACCAATTGGTTTAATAACTTCATCTACGTCGCCAATGCCGCTTACGTGACGTAAAATTTTAACGTCTTTGCAGCCGTAAACGTTACGAAGATCGCTTTCGGTAGTTGTAAACCTGCGTTCGCTGTTAATTGTAAAGCAAGTGCCAAACTCATCGGCCAATAAATTACCACCAACAAATGTAAAATTATTTTTGCTCATGTTTAAACTTAACGAAGCAGCTACCGCAGGCGAAGAATTAAACGAACGGTAGTAGCGGGCTCCAACAAGTGAGAGTTGGTTTTGCGAATTAACAACGGGGTACGGAAATGCATCACGGGCCCAGAAGCCGCCACCAATGCTGGTGTCTTTGGCTAAAATAATTCGGTCGGGTGAAATATATTTTGAATAAGTTTGTTTAACTCTTTCAGCATTTGAATTTGTTACAAGTAAAACCAGTTTTACACCTTCAGGTAAATTTTGTGCGATGGTGTAACGTAAGTTAGCGGCTTCAGAAAAACCGGCTTCAGAACTAATGAGTACATATTTAAAATTGGCATAGTCTTCAGCTGGGCGCCAATCGGTGGCTGTATTAGAATATTCACGATTTATAAACTGTGAAGCATCGCTATTTACTTTTTGTATTTCTGATTTGGTGGCTTCGTGAATATTGTTTTTAATAAATTCATTGGCTTTGGCATTTAAAGAAAGAAATAAACTTATAACTAGAATTTTAGCAAAAAACTTCATATGAACCTTTTTTGAGTGGTTGGCGGGTTGATATAAAAATTTTAGCTAATCAGTTGTAAGTTGGTCAGATATTAAAGGTCTAGCTTGCCTCTAACTGGGGGTAGGTCTGGGTTTTGGTTAATTTAAATTTATACGTACTAGGGTTCCAGTACGGTAATAAACCATAGAGTCATCACTAGTTTTGCATGAAAAGGCGTTGGCTCTCGAAATAAAAAGTTGAGAAATTGAATTTATAGCACATTCGAATTGGTCTTTTATAGTAGTTACTTTTGTAAATTGTTGATTAAAGGGGCTTGAGGGGCGTTGAAAGCTAGCTTTATCAACCGTGTTGAAATCAAGATTATTGAGTTCGACATTACTAAATTTTATATTTAAGGATTTAATTTTTTCTGTACTCCAAACCGAATTAAAATAATAAATGATTCTGTTAGATTGAGAGCTGTCGTAATTAGAATAAATAGGTTTTTCAGATACAGAGTCTTTGTCAAAAAGTTCTACAGTGGTATCACTTTTTGGAACTAACTTAACTTCGACAGGCTGACCTAGGCTGAAATAATCAACGGCCACAGCATACTCATTTACTGTATACGACCTATCAACTCCATTCTTAGGGCAGCAGGCCGATAAAATAAATGCTAAAGCTAGGTAAATTGTAATTTTAAGGTGGTGCGTATTCATACAATAAATACTCATAGCAAGATTCTAGCCAGAGAGCTTAATAGATGACAAAAAGATCAATTAATGTGTAAATAATCTAATGAAAACCATATTCATTTTTTTATTTTTATTCTTAAGTTCGTGCATCAGCCTTCCGAACAACCCACAAAATTCTAAAAGTGAATACGAGTGTACAAATAGCTGTGCGTCTGTTGGTATGAAGGCTGTGTACACAGGCGGCCAGTGCGGCTGCGAAAAACGCTAATGAAATTCCTATTACTCACATCATTGATATTATTTTCATTTAAATTGTTAGCTCAATCTTTCGAAGCTGGATTATGGAAAGCTCAAGAAAGCCTCAATGTAAATGGCATTCAACTACCAGCTTCTAGTTTTGACGACTGCGTGAGCGAAAGCGAAGCTAAAGATGCCAGAGCCACCATTGAAAAAGAGCTTAAAAAGCAAAGCTGCGTGGTAAATAAGTGGTCTGTTAAAAATCAGAAGTTAGATGCGGCAATTACTTGTAAAAGCGATACCATAGATGCCACCGGTAAGCTTGTGGGTGAGTTTACTCGTAAGAGTTATAATTTATCAGGTGAGGCCGAGGGCACTTATATGAAAGCTTTGCCAGCGTTAGCAAAGCTCAAGTTGTCTGGTCGTTGGGTAAAGAAGTGTTCTAAGTAATTATTAATTTCTTAAAAATTCAGATAACCCAGCTTTTTGCATAATATTCATGTGAGTATTTTCAGTTGAGCCGATAATTTTATTCTGCTCAATCTGGTTTAAATTAGAACCCATGCTTTTAATAAATTCTTCTGTGTTAGCATGCGTGCTTGCGCCTGCGCCGTGAATCCATGAAAGGCTTAGCTTACGGTTTTGATCTTCTTTAAGCCAAGACTTAATGTTTGAAGTGTTGCCGTAAATGGCATCATAGAGTGCAAGTTTACTCACTTTTTTGCGGATCATTTCTTTACCCATTAAATTATTTAAAATGCTTCCAGCGCCGCTATGCCCTGATAAAGTGAGCTCGCCAAGTTTGATGTTGGCCTTGCTCTCAATACTACTCATCATTTGCGTAATTAATTCTGGATTATTAGTAAATTGGTAATAACTGCCTGTGCAGTAAAGTGGGTTACCATTTGCAGAGGTGCCACATTTTACGTTAACGCTTTCGGGTACAACAAGTATGGAGTTGTTATCGTTAGACTTTTTTAACATGGCACCAAAGTCGCCAACACCGCGGCCATCGGCTGTTTCTTGAAAAGTGTCGTTATTTTTGAGGCCATGAAAAAATAAATTAAATTTGGCAGGTTTTGTATTTTCAAATTTTTCAGGAATATAAATTCTAACATTTTGGTCATAAAACGAAAATTTTCCTTTGCAAACATAGCCACGTGTTTGCACGCTTTCAGTGTTTTTATTGCAAGAAAAACCAGATTTAATTAAATTATTTACTTTTTCAGAGGCGGTTTCGGTAACAGAGCCAGCGTTATCTTCTTCAATGCGTGCTAAAATGGCTTGTACGGGTTTTGTTTCTGGAAAGCTAGCAGCACAAGTGCTTTCGCACTTTGTATTGGAAGAATAAGCCTCTGTGACAACGGGCTTAGTCTTATCTAAAACTTCGGTAAATTGAGGGCTTCCGTAAATCCATAGTTCAGTTTTTTCGGATCTGTTTTTAGCGCTCGATTGGGGAGTAGCACTTAATACATTAATTTTATAAGCTTTGTTTCCTGAAAGTAATAATTTTTCTACTAAAACTTGAACTTTAGCGCCCTTTGAAATTTGGCCAACGACTGTTGACTGACTAAAAAAATTTTTTTCGTTTAATCTTAAGTTGACTGGATTTTTAATAATAATTTCTTTAGCCACAGCATAAGAATGCATTAATAGAACTATAATTAAGAGGTTCAGTTTCATGCTTTAATTTTAACTTGAGCCGTATTGTTTATAAAACTATTAAAATAAGGGCAGACTATAGGCTAGATAGTGGCGGGGAGATAAGCACAGTTTAGCTGCAAATTACCCCTTATAAATTATGAGCTCAAATGTGGGCTGGCTCGAGCTCTGCTAAATTTGGACTGTGAGTTGCACTTCGATAATGAGTTAGCCAATCATTCGAAGGAGAATTTCTATGTCCATAAAAAGCATGATTTTAGTTGGAAGTTTGCGAAAAAAATCATTTAACCGCATGGTGGCAAAATCACTTATTGAGCTCGCGCCAAAATCTGTAGCCCTTGAAATTTTAGAAATTAGTCAGTTCCGGCTGTGTTAAAAAATGCCATTG
>JBEBIK010000202.1:0-4471 GCA_040080445.1 Pseudobdellovibrio sp. | reverse complement strand
TATATATATGTGTACTTTATTAAAAATTTTCGAGCATTCGGTCAAAAGCCGCCTGCATCATATCTTTTGATAAAGCGTCCAAAGTCTGCCTTTTAGCTGACTGGTTGTAAAGTGCGTTAGATGTATTAATAACTGGTAGCGTAATTTGAGGTGCCGAGTAATTGGTCTCTTGCTTAAATCCTCCGCTCCATAAAATTTCGCTGCTGCCCTTTTTTTTGAGCACTAAGTCAACACTTGCAATAACTTTGTACTGAGTTGCGATCACAGTTTCAGTAGGTAAGTACTTCGTATTTTTAGCTTCAATCACCGATTCGTCAGCAATTACATCGATGCTAACAATTCTGCCTTGTAAAATTGCTTCGGCATCTTTTTCTTCATTTTTAAGCTGTATAAAATTTGATCTTAAAGCTTCAGATTTAAGTGAGTTGGTAAAAAAAGTTTCAATGCCCACTTCGCTTGAGTCGTTTTTGAAGAGAGGAATTTGTATGCTTTTTACATTACCCGGAAGAGATTCTGACTCTGAGCTGAGTTTGTAAGCACAGCCAAAAAAAGAAAATTGCATGACTGATACTGTTATTATGAAAAAAAGGTGGGAAACTTTAAGCCTCATCTGCTTTAATAAACTCGCAAGGAAAGTCTATGTCAAATGCTATTCTTCTAGCTCCAGGCCCCGTTCAACTGCATCCCGAGGTGCAGAAGATCTTAGCACAACCTATGATCCATCATCGCACTCCTGAGTTCGACGAGATTCTTAAACGCGTTTTAAAAAATTTAAAATTTTTCTTTCAAACTGAAAATCAAGTTTTTATGCATTCATCTACTGGCAGCGGTGGAATGGAATCACTGTTAGTTAATTTATTGTCTCAGGGCGACGAAGTTTTATCTATTATTTCTGGAAAATTTGGCGAACGCTGGGCCGATATGGCCGAAGTTTATGGCGCAAAAGTTCACAGGCTTAATGTTGAATGGGGAAGTTCAGTTGATGTTACTGAAGTAGAAAAGATTTTAAGCCAAAATAAAAATATTAAAATGGTTCTTTGCCAAGCCACAGAAACGAGCACTGCAACTTCTCATAACATTAAAGCTCTTGGCGAAATGATTTCAAAAACACAAGCTCTTTTTATCGTTGACGGAATTACCGCAGTTGGCGCCTACGATATAAAAATGGATGCATGGAAAATTGATGGCTTAGTTGCTGGCAGCCAAAAAGCCGTGATGCTACCAACAGGTTTATGCTTTGTATCTTTATCTCAAAAAGCATGGGCTGTTGCCGAAAAGGCCACGTGCCCTAGATTTTATTTTGATTTACGTAAAGAGCGCAAATCTAATAACAGCGGCGAAACTTTTTACTCTTCAAATGTTAGCCTTACTAAAGCTCTCGATTTTGTATTAAACCGCATTATTGAATTAGGTTACGATAAACACTTTGCTCAATTAAGACGTCGTGCTGACTTTACTAGAAGTATAGCTCAGAAAATGCAGCTCTCTTTGTTTTCAAAATCCCCTTCAGATTCAGTAACTGCATTAAAATTACCAGACCAACTTGATGGCGTTAAATTACGCGAGCACTTAGAAAAAAAATACGCAGTTACGGTTATGGGCGGACAAGATCAAGCTAAAGGTAAAATCATTCGCATTGGGCACATGGGCTATATATTAGACGAACATTTAATTGATACCATGTACCGCTTAGCTTTAGCTCTCAAAGACTTAGGACTTGCAATAGACCCTGAAGACATAAAAAAACAATCCATAGACTGGTTGAAAGCAAATCAAGTATGAAAAAAAATATTCTGATCTGCGAAAGATTTGCTCTTGAGGCGCTCGTAACACTCAAGAACAATAAAAATTTTAATGTAGAAAACTACACTGAAGAAAAATTAGCCACAGCTGATGCTCTTATTATTCGTTCTAAATTTAAAATTACAGAAGACATACTAAAAAAAAGCCCAAATCTTAAACTTATAGTCACTTGCACAAGTGGTTTTGATCACATTGATCTAAAAGCCACTGAGCAAAATAAAATAACAGTGATGTTTACTCCAGACGCAAACGTAACTTCGGCTGCTGAACTCACTTGGACTCTTCTTATGGCTGCTAACAGAAAAGTGGCAGCAGCTAATAAAGAGCTTAAATCAGGTGTTTGGAACCGCGATAACTATTTAGCTAACGAATTAGCTCATAAAACTCTAGGAATTGTAGGTTTAGGACGTATTGGTTCTAAAGTAGCAAAAATAGCTAAGGCTTTTTCTATGAATGTTATTGCATTTGACCCTTACGTAGAGCCTGCGGCATTTGAAAATTGCGAAGCTGAACGAGTGAGCTACGAAGAAATATTAAAACGTTCAGATTTTTTAAGCTTTCATGTGCCTGCAACGAAAGAAACAACTAATATGTTTAATCGCTCGCACTATGAATACACAAGCCCAGAGATGATTTTAATAAATACCTCTCGCGGAAGTGTCGTCGTTGAAGATGATTTAGCCTTAGCCTTAAACGAAAATAAAATAAGATTTGCAGCACTTGATGTTTTTCAAAGAGAACCTTTGAATAAAGAATCAAAGCTACTTAAATGCCAAAATATATTATTAACTCCCCACCTTGGAGCTTACACTGAAGAAGCTTTCTTAAAGGCCTCTCTAGAAGCAGCTACCCTGGTTACGGATTTTTTTGAAACTAATAAAACACGCAACACTTTACCACTTATAAACGACAGGCGTTGCCTGTCGTTTACAGAAAGGTCTTAATTATGTCAGCTACAGTTGTTATCGGAGCTCAATGGGGAGATGAAGGAAAAGGAAAGTTGGTTGACGTATTAGCAGCTAATTCAGATCTTATCGTTAGATTTCAAGGTGGATCTAATGCAGGTCACACTTTAGTTGTTAACGGCAAAAAAACCGTACTTCACTTAATTCCATCAGGAATTTTACACGCCGACAAACAGTGCGTTATTGCATCTGGTGTTGTGGTCGATATTTTTGGCTTAACTGTCGAAATTCAAAAGCTTAAAGAAACTGGCTTTAATATCACAGGTCAGCAATTATTAATTTCAGATAGCGCAACAGTCCTACTTCCGTACCATAAAGCATTAGATCAAGCGCGTGAGAAAGCTTTATCAGACGGTAAAATCGGAACCACTGGCAAAGGCATTGGCCCAGCTTACGAAGACAGAGCTGCACGCAGAGCGCTTATCATGGCTGATCTTTTCGACGAAAAAACTTTGTTGGCTAAACTTGAGTTTGTACTTAAAGAAAAAAATGCTCTATTAACTAAACTTTATGATTTACCTGAAATTAAAGCCAAAGACATTTACGACCAAATTCAAACTGTGATTAACGAACTCCGCCCGTACCGCACAGCTGACGTAAGCCTTTTAGTTTCAAATAAAATTAAAGAAAAAAAACGCGTATTATTTGAAGGCGCACAAGGCACATTACTTGATGTTCTTCATGGTACTTATCCATATGTAACGAGCTCTTCAACTTTATCAGGCTCAGGCTCTGTAAGTGCCGGCATTGGCCCTCACCACTTATCAAAAATAGTTGGCGTATTTAAAGCTTATTGCACACGCGTAGGAAGCGGACCATTTCCGACTGAATTATTAAACGACGTTGGCGCAAAAATTCAAAAAGACGGACACGAGTTTGGCTCAACTACCGGACGCGCTCGTAGATGCGGCTGGCTTGATTTAGTAGCCCTTAAATATGCTATCAGACTCAATGGCATCAACAGCCTTGCTATGATGAAATTAGACGTTTTATCTGAGCACGATCAGATCGGCATCTGTGTTGGCTACAAATTAAACGGTGAAACCATTACAGAGTTTCCGACATCTACTGAAATAGTGAGCAAACTTGAACCCATCATCGAATACATGCCTGGTTGGAAAGACGACTTAACTCAGATTAAAAACATCAAAGATTTACCTCTAAACGCGATCAATTATATCAATTTTGTCTCTCAACATGCGGGTTGTCCGATAGATGTGGTTTCGGTTGGACCTGACCGTGATCAAACACTCTGGATTAAGCCCTTGTTTAAAGATTAAGCACTGCGAAAAAACGTTTGACTGAACACTCAGTCTAGTAGAAATTAGCGACTCAGTTCAACAAGTGGTTCGCTAGCTCAGCTGGTAGAGCATTTCACTTTTAATGAAAGGGTCGATGGTTCGAATCCATCGCGAGCCACCATTTTTGAACTTTCTTTAGAGAACATTTTTACCAGAAAATGTTCGAAATTGTTCCCATCGTCTAGAGGCCTAGGACACCTCCCTTTCACGGAGGATACAGGGGTTCGAATCCCCTTGGGAACGCCAATTTTTTTGGCTCTTCTTTTTTAATCGTTGGTAAATCCAAAAAGTCTTTCAAGAACAGGCTCTTCTTTTTTAATCGTTGGTAAATCCAAAAAGTCTTTCAAGAACAAGCATTTAACGTTCTTAATCGATAATTTTTAAAGCTCTTATAACCGCAAG
>JBEBIK010000201.1:0-4470 GCA_040080445.1 Pseudobdellovibrio sp. | reverse complement strand
CTTAAAGATTTATTAGCGCCTGAACTTAAATTAAAAATTGCTCTTCAAGATCCGCGCACGAGTTCTCCAGGCTTGCAATTTTTAGCTTGGGTATTTGAAACTAAATCAGGTGATGAAGCTATTAAATATTTAAAAGCCATCAGCAAACAGGCGCACAGCTTTTCTCCAAGCTGGTCGGCTTCTTACGGCCTATTTACAAGCATGCAGGCCGATCTTGTATTTTCTTATGTAACTTCGCCCGTTTATCATTTAGTAGAAGATAAGAATGATCAGTTTTTAAGTATTGAAACCAACGAGCCACTTCCGGTTCAGGTCGAATTTGCAGGAATCCCTGCAAATTGCAAAAACTGTGAAGCGGCTGAGATGTTCATTAATTTTTTACTTACACCTGAAGCTCAAAGAATTATTATGTCTAAAAATTATATGTTGCCAGTTGTAGACCATGTTAAAGAAGCAACAGCTTTTGACGCTATTAAAGTATATAAAACTTTGCCGATTAAGTTTCACGATGCTTCTAAGCTAGAAAAGTGGATCAACACTTGGACTGAAATCCGCAAGAATGAAGGAAATTAATACTTCGCGCCTTTTACGCTATGGTTTGCTATTTTATTTTTTAATTCCGTACTTTATATTTTTATTTTACTTCAAATTTACGACAGATATAAATTTTTCAGAGCTCTTATGGGCCCTAAAAAACTCTGTTACGCAATCAACGTTAACAGCACTCATTGTAGTAACGCTTAGTATTCCGCTAAGCCTGGGGCTCTTGTTGTTGCCAGAGGCTTGGCAAAGTTTTGTTAAACGCTTATTAATTATTCCGCAAATTTTGCCAGCACTTTATTCTATACTCATAGCTTTTTCGATTTTAAATCCATTTCCTATGGGCACTCAAGGTATTGTGTTTGTATTTGTATTAATTGATTTGGGCTTTGCAACTCTGATGACCCTTGCAGCTACTCAAGAAAAGCTTGGTAACCTATCTCTCATCGGAGAAGTTTATTCGATAGGGCGTTCGAAGTTCTTCGCGAAAGTGTATTTTCCACTTCTGAAGCAAGATTTGATGATTAATTTCTTTATTATATTTATTTTTTGTTTATCGAGTTTTTCAATTCCGCTCATCGTGGGTGGCGGCAAAGGCACAAACCTTGAAGTCTTAATATATGAAAAAATATTTGTAGAGCAAAACTGGTCGGCGGCTTTTTCGCTTTGTGTTTTTCAGTCGTTAGCTATATTTCTCCTAAGCCTATTTGTATTAAAAAATAAACATAAAGATGCAGAACCTTTTTTAGCTGGGAGTTATTTAAAATCTTACATAGGCCTTTTAGTAATTATTGGTTATTTGAGTTTGTACCTTGGCGGGTACTTTGTAGGACTTGTTAAGTCGTTTGATTATTTAAGTTTTGCCTATATGTATGTTTGGGATTTAGCGGAGGCGGCTAAATTTACTACGAAAGCATTAATCGTATACTTACTAATTAACTTTTCGCTCTTAGGCTTGTGGCTTTATGATTATCTAATTAATAAAAAATTTAATTTAGCTACGAACTTGATATCGGTTTCTACGGTGCTTGTGGGCTTTTCGTTTTATTTGTTATTTCCTGTAACTGAAGCTTATGATTTGATTAAAATAACAGTGGCTATGAGTATTTTGTTTTTTCCTTCGCTTTTTAAACTTTTTTTACAAAAGCCAATCGAAGATTTGAAGCAGCAGATTTTAGTTGCTGAAATTTGTGGACTTTCAAAAGTGCAGATTATTATTGAAATTATATTCAGACAAATTTCTAAACAGATGTTTTTGTGGATTTCGTTTTTAGTAGTTTGGTTTATCAGCGAGTATGCAGTTCTTAAATCTTTAGGTGTGCAAACGCAAACATTAGGTTTAGTTACTGAAGGATTTTTAAGTAGTTATCGTTTGCCATTGGCGTATTTAATGAGTTTTTTCATTCTTATTTATTGGGCTATAGCTTTATTATTTATTTATTATATTTTAAGGGTGGCGTATGTCGCATATAAAAAATTTACGTATTAGATTAGAAAATTTTGAACTCGATATACCCGAACTTAATCTTGCTGAAAGCGGTGTCACCGCTATTTTAGGAAGCTCAGGCTCAGGAAAAACAACTTTTTTAAAAACTCTGATAGGGCTTCATCGGCCAAAAGCTTGGTCGTGGAACTTTAAAGGCGAAGACTTGGCTAAACTTTCGATTTCAGATAGGCGTTTGGGTGTAGTGTTTCAGAGTTATGATTTATTTCCACACCTCACAGCAGAAGAGAATATTTTTTTAGTTTTAAACGCACGCCATAGTTTAGAACAACGCGATGATATGCATAAGATGCTACAAAAATTTAAATTTAAACTTAATTTAGAATCTTGTTGGCAAACTTTAGCCTCTCAATTATCTGGCGGAGAAAAACAAAGAGTAGCTCTGCTTCGAGCTCTGGTTTCTAATCCTAGAATTTTACTTTTAGATGAACCTTTTTCGGCTCTCGACAGTGATTTAAGATTAGAAGCGCGTAAAGTTGTAAAAGAATTAGTTCAGCAAATTAATATTCCGGTTTATTTAATCACTCACGATCAAGAAGATGTAACTGCTCTAGCAAATCATGTGATTCGCATAAAGAGCGGCAAAATAGCTGAGTGATTTCAATAGCTTTTCTCGACTCAAATTGAGATTTTTTAACAACTTTTTGACTAAGGTCTGGCTGATACTAGACCTTAGTCGTTTTATTTTGTAAAATAATACTTAGTGATTTCAACATCTTAGAAAAAATCTAAAAAAAAATAAAAAAAAACTAGACCAAAGGCTAAAGTCCACTAGACCTACGTCCGAAAAGTTATTCATACACGTTGGTGGGACTAAAAAGAGACAAAGAGACCAAGCAGATCGAGAGTTAAACCTAGATCTAACATCTGAGTAGCTTCTTAGGCGTACTCGCGGAATACAAGGGACAATCACCCCGAGTGTTCATGCGAGTCTACCGCCGACCTTATTTTTAAATTTTTATTATTAGTTTTTTCGTAATTGAAAAAATGGAACTATTAACAACTATTTTAGGGGGACGTTTTATGGGTTTAAGGGTGACAACAAATATGGCTTCAATAGCCGCGCAGAGATCGCTATCTTCACAATCAAAAAAGCAAGAGCATGCTTCACAGGCACTAGCTTCGGGTAACCGAATTGTTAGATCGTCTGACGATGCTGCAGGCTTGGCCATTGCCGAGGGTATGAAATCAGAGTTAAGAGCAACGGGGGCAGCTCGTTCTAATGCCTTCAATGCCATCTCAGCCATTCAGGTGGGTGAGGGTGGACTATCCGAGATGACCAATCTAATTACTCGTTTACGTGAGTTAGGTGTTCAGTCGGCTTCAGATACGATAGGCGATAAAGAACGCGTCTACCTACAACAAGAGGCGAAGAGCTTATCTGAAGAGATAGATCGTATTTCTAAAACAACAAAATTTGGTGATAAAAACTTACTAGATGGATCAAACCCTGTGTTTGACTTCCACGTAGGTACAACCGCCAGCAAAGAAAATATTATTACTTACAAGGTCGATGGTAATGCCACTCCTTCTGAATTGAATTTAGATTCGGTGGATATTGCTTCCAAAGATGGCGCTAGAGATTTGTTGGGTTACACCGACTCCGCTCTTGAAAAAGTTTCGAGAATGCGTGCAGGTTTTGGTGCCTTGCAGTCCAGATTAGAATCTACCGTTAACGGTTTAGATGTTAAAAATGAAAACTTAAGTGCAGCAAGATCGCGCATCATGGATGCCGATGTGGCCAAAGAGTCTTCAGAATTGGCATCAGCAACAATGTTACAAAATGCATCTATTTCAGTGTTACAGCAGGCCAATCAACAGCCTTATGCAGCTATGAAATTATTAGGATAATTATAAACTTGTGGTGATTATTTTTGAAGTTGTCACCCTATAAAAAGATAACTTCTTGAACCCTAGGCCCTGATGGATTTTCCGTCAGGGCTTTTTTTATTCGATCTGAGCGCGTAATTTGCTTCTAATCAGCGCCGTATGTCAAAATTACCTGTCTAGTATTCTTACTCTAGAGATTTATTAAAAGCTGATGTAGAACTACCTTATCAACACTTAAGGAGTTTGAATGAAAGCTTTAGTATTATCGTTATTATTAGTTGTATCTGCACAAGCTATGGCAGCAGTAGAGTTAGGCAAATACAGAGCCGTAGACGCTGATACAAAAAGTATCACAGCTGACTTATTATTAAGAGCTGACGGCACATCTAGCATTACCATTAGCACTCCAGATCTTCCTAAGCCTATTCCTTGCGAAGGTAAATACAAAGTAGAAGCTAAAATGTTATCTGCTGATGTTAAATGTAAGAGCGATATATTAGCTGAAGCTTCAGTTAAAATCGATATCACAAACGTAACTCCTGAAGGACTTCGTTCTGCAGCTGGTGTAAACGTTAACGTAACAATCGATGCATTAG
>JBEBIK010000200.1:0-4510 GCA_040080445.1 Pseudobdellovibrio sp. | reverse complement strand
GGCCCACCATTTGGAGCTACCGAATGGGAAATTCGTAAACGTACAGAGCTAGGATTTCATTATTTATTCTGGGGAAGATTAAGAAATTCTCTGCCGCAAAGACAGGGCAGAGAATTATTTGTGTTAGCTAAAAAGAAAAAGTAAATTTATCTCTGGCGCGCTAAGAAGAAAAAGGGCTCACGACCACCACCCATACTACCGAAGCCGTTACACGCAATAACTTTTTTCGAAGTGATCGAAAAATAAGTACAATTTAAACGACCGTTGTCGCCTGTTGGATCAATAGCTGCCGTGAATAAACCATTAGAACCCGAAACAGCAGTAAAACTTGCAATTGGAATTGCTGGGTCAGCTGTTAGAGTATCTAACTGAACATCATCTATTTTATTAGCAGTACCGTTTCCTGAACTCGGGATAACTAATTTAGCAGGAAATAATTTATTTGAAGGTGACGAGTCATCAAAAACTAAAGCCGAATAGGTACCTGCTAAATCGGCCTGAACCACGTCGCCCGTGTGTTTGGGAGCCGCAAAAATGACAGAGTCGTGAGTAGTGCCATTATGAGAGTGCACTAATGCTCCGCCGTTTGATGTGAAGAACATATCTACAACTTCAACAGGTGGGCCCACACTAGCGTTGAAAGTTAATACCGCATTCGCACAAGTACTATAATCGAAGTTAACTACATTTGCAGACATTGGAGTTGCTGTAACGTCTGTAAGGCGGTTGATTGTGGCAACACTAGTTGCAGGTGTTGTAGTATTGAAGCTTGCAGTACCGAACGCATCATCTGTATCAACTAATGTACGACCGTTATCGAATTTTGCAATAATCCAATTAGCAGCGAAGCCTGTACCGCCTGGGCATGATCCAGTTTTTAACATAACAATGGGCTCTTCATCAACGCCCATAGGTTTTAAGAAAAAGGCAAATCCTGGAACCTCAAAACCATAAGCTTCAACACCTGGTGCAGGTGCGCCACTTCCGGTTGCTGACGTAACAGTTAATTTTCTAAAACCTGATGTGTACTCTACATAAGTTCCATTTACAGTTATATCAGGCGTAGATGTAACCACATCAGCAAATTTTTTAATAACAAATGTTGTTGTTGTAAATGTGGCTTCCCACTTTGAACCTGCGCCTTGATAACTTCCGGCAGTACCAGAAACTACGTTAGCTCCACTTGTGCTACCCGCACCACCGCTACAACTTGCAAAAGCTAAACCTATAGTCGCAGCTATTCCAATAAAAATTAATAATTTTTTCATACATCCTCCATGAAACGATTAAGAGTTTATATTGTTATCGAATTTTAGTAAGAACAATTTGTTTTAATTTTACTTAGATAAAAGTCTAGCAGAATGCTTTTTAGCCCCGCGTTGAATTAATAATTTCATCCGAAAGATCGGTGTTTTTTACGATGCGCGACAACAAAATTGCACCCACGGCTTGCGAAATAATCTGCAGAGATTTTTTCTTTTTTTCTGAGATACTCTGATCTCCTTCTAAGTTCATGGCTAATAATTCGGCCCATTTGTTTAAGTAGCGAGATATTATTTCGGCCGATTTATTTGAGCCTCTATGCAGTTCAGAAGCTAAAGCAGGCAAAAGGCAGCCTCGTTCCGGCAGATCTCTGTGACCAGCACTCACATAGCGATTCATAATGGTTCTGATTTTTTCTTCACCAGATAAATTTTCGGTGTCTTTAAATAACAAATGTCGTGAGAGCTTAAACGAATGCTCGATCGACTGCTCTAACAAATCGGTTTTAGATTTAAAATGTGCATAGAAAGCCCCAGCAGTAAGGCCCGCCTCTTCCATAATCTGATCTATACCAGTGACCGAAAACCCATTTTTTTTAAATAGCCTAGAAGCCACATTTAAAATGCGCTCTTTTGATTCTACTTTCTGAATTTTCTTTAAATTTTCTTTCATTTATTTTTGAAAAACCTGATCAATTTTATTTGTAAGCCACAGGCGTGATTGATCGTTCATAGTATGACCCAAGCCTTCAAACTTAATAAACTCACCCTTGGGGTTTTTTGATTTTAATTGATTAAAACTTTGCTGCGCTCTCTCAAGAGTAATGACTAGATCTTCACTCCCGTGTATGGCATCAACGCTAAAATTAAGTATTGCGGGATAGTCATCAGCACGATAAGCCGCGCCAATAGAAACTATGTGCTGAACTTCGTTTAACACTGGCAACAAATGTGGAACAAAGAATGCTCCTTGCGAAAATGCCACTAAAAATTTTTTGCGATTTTCAAGTTTCAATTTTTTTAAAAGACTTTGCACTCCATTAACAGCCCCTGTGGGTGGAATAAAAGCTTTCTCTTGTTTGATATCAAAAAAATACCAAGCAAAGGCGGGTTTCCATTCATCTATTTTTTTTTGAGGAACAGGAAAAGGTCCATTGATTGCTAAAATCTCATATTTTTGAGAAACATTTGGATAGGCTCTCTTTAGTAGTGCCTCCGCGGAGTCTGCAAAACCATGAAAGAAGATAATAAGAGGCTTAGCATCGTCCACATTGATTCGGTGATAAGTCATTGGAATATCTACAGAAATATTAATTTTACCAGATTCCATAAAGCCCTTCTTGAACATTATTAAATAATATATTACGATCGTAATATATGTTACAAACAAATACAAGACTCCCCCAAACTAATGAGCCAAAACTAGCTGCGCCAGGCGCGGGCATCCCTTGGTACCAAAAACTTTTGTTACGCTTGGTGATATCGCCTTTTGTAGCCGCCAAAACCGATTGGTCGGTTTCTGAAGCACGCTTTAACAAAGTGACCTCAAAAATTTTGAAAGAAATTGATGGGCTTACAGAAGCACAACTTTCTGCTCGAGTTTTAGTGCCACCACAAATGGGTCTAGAAGACAGTTCGAGATATTGGTCTATTGCAATGGTACTTGAGCACATCGTCATAGTAGGAAGTGTAATATCAAGCGGAATTTATGAATTATCCTGCGGGCGCATACCTGATTATAAAGCCGATACAGCCGCAGTTAAACCTATTGGTAGCATGAGTGTGCAAGAGGCTCTCACGAGATTCAAAGCATTCTCATTAGAAGAATATCCAAAACTTCTACCTTCGCTAAAAAATAGAAATTCAAATCTTAAGTTGCATCACCCTTGGTTTGGAATGTTTACAGCTCAACAATGGTTTTGGCTTCTAACTACACACCATGCGCTTCACTTAAAACAAATTCGCGAAATTAAAAAAGGGTTACTTTTATCGTAGAATTAAAAAAAGGTGGCGGGGTCCGACGTTAAGCCGAGTTCTGTTCCAGACAAAGGTTACCACGATCTCTTTTGTCTTTCGATAATCATTCCTCTAGGCGTTTAATTACTCAAACGCTCAAGCGATCTTACCCGGAAGCCTCGAGCGAGCCACTCTTTTAAGTACCTGATTTCTCAAGTCTTATGCTTCCCTATTTGATCTTGCTTCGCACAGAGTTTGGCTGTTTTCACTCCGCCGACTCCCCTAAAATCTCCCGTTCCCGATTTTAGGCTCATAGCCTCGGATATTCTTTCTGTTCCACTGTTCCTCACCTTACGGTGGAGGGGCGTTACCCCATGTGCTGCTCAATGAAGCTCGGACTTTCCTCCCCTCATTTGGAGTAAACCAAACAAGCGGCGATCATCTGTCAGACCCCTATGCCAAATCTTCTAGCAAAGCGACTGACCGAATACAACTGAAGACTTGATTAATGAGTATTACAGATTTAAAAGTATCGGATAGCCACATTAGGAGAGTAATATGAAATTTTTAATAGCAGCTTTTGTATTTTTTTTAACATTAGGTCTTACAACTAAAACTATCGCCAGTGAGCCTGAATCTGCAACTTGCACACCTGAAGCTAAGTGCGATGACCATGCCGCCAAAACTCCTCACGCTAAAGGCGCGCATAAAGATCTTTCTAAAGAAATGAATTCTTTGTTTCCAGAAAAGCAGCAAAATCCGAAACTTTCTACACGTCCGAGCGTAGTTGAAATCACTGCACCTAAGTTTTTATCTAAAGTAACAGGATCTGCAAAATTACAATGGAAAGAAGCTCTTGGTGCAAACACTTACCACGTTCAAGTTGCTACAGACCCTAATTTTAAATGGCTAGTTGCTGAAGATCACTTTGTTAAAACCAATACTTTTGAATTTTCTAAAGCCGAAGGCGGACTTAAGTATTTTTGGAGAGTGGCTGCTTACAATACAGACAACGATTCAACGTTCACTAAGTCTAATTTTACTAGTTCTGTATTCATCTCTAAATAAACGATCAATATACCTGTTGATTAATGTAATAGTATAAGTTACATTAATCAAATCCAAACTTGGGGGTTAATATGTCTCGTGTTGATAATGAAGTATTATTTAATCAAATGAACTGGCGCTATGCTTGTAAAAAATTTGATACAACTAAAAAAATTCGCGAAGCCGATTGGAATATTTTAGCTGAAACACTCCGTCACTCTACTTCTTCATACGGTTTACAACCT
>JBEBIK010000199.1:0-4541 GCA_040080445.1 Pseudobdellovibrio sp. | reverse complement strand
TGATATTTAATATCGAAATATGTTTGTTCAACTTTAGTTGTAAAATAAAAAACTCGTGATTTATCTTCAACTTTAGAAAACCAATCTTCATAAGTTTTGTGCTGATACCAAGTTAAATGCTGCCAGTAATCTAAACCCGCGCGTTTTAAGTTAGTATCGGTAATTTCAAAACCAGTTTGACCCACAATATGCAGTTCGCAATTAGTGCCGACACATGTGCGCCCGATATTTCCGGTATTTTGCGGAATTTCGGGCTCGATCAATACGACTCTGAATAAACTTTCTGATTTTTCCATTATACTAAATGATTAAAAACTTCTTTGCCTAAAGAACTTAGAGCAAGTCTTCTGCCTTTATCGACGATTAATTCTAATTTCATTAATTCACGATATAGAGATAAGTCATTAATAGGTACGATATCGCGACCTTTTGCAGAACCTAACTTTAAAACATATGTTTTTTGTTTTTCAGTTAGAGTTTCAGTTAAAGGTGGATTGAGCGCTAAAGACTCCTGCCAAACGCCGCCAGAAATTCTGGTCGCTTTTGAAGTTAATTTCTTTGGATTAAAGAAATAAACTTGAGCTTCGTCTTTATCGCCTGAGTGCTTAACGATTTTAGCCGTCAAGCGCTGGTGTAGGCCCTTGCTCGGATCTGATGCATGTACGCCGTGTAAAGAATCCATCAAAGCCAATAAAGTCTCGTTATATTGAAGTTCTACTAATTGGCCTACTATTTGATCAGTAAGCTCGTCGCCATTGTTTTGTGCTACTAAAACAGGAAATCCGACAGGTAATCTATAGGCTTTTGCCTCTAAAGTAGCCTGTTCGTACGATACAATAAATGGTCTTAGCTTTTGGAAATGCAGCATGCCCTCGGTCCAAGAACCGATTACAAAAAAACGCATTGTCGTCATTCATCCCCCTCTGATTACTGACAGCAAAATAGTTTCTGATTAGAAAGTTCGAGTCTTGTATCAAAGTCTTTCGCAAATCGCAAATTTTTAAGTTTGCGTTAGCATTACTTGCTTTGACGCTTATAATTTTTTCGTTAGAATAGATTCTATTATTAGTCTTTTTAGAATAGCCCTTGACGAAAATTTTTTATCTAAATTTTAAGCAGGTGTTCTACGAAAGCCTTACCTATCTAAGGAGATCCAATGAGCGCAGATGTTAAAAATTTTAACCACCATATGTGGTACAGAGAAGAAGATGGCGTTATTACTATCGGTATTAACGAAGAAGGCTTATCTGATATCACGGAAATCACATCAGTAGATTTACCTCCAGAACAAGAAAAAGTTGAAGAAGATGTGGCTATCGGAACTATCGAAACCGATGACGGACCTTTAGATATTTATTCTCCAGTTGCAGGAACTGTTGTTGAAATCAACTCAAGTGTTTTAGAAGACCCTGCTGTTATTCAAGAAGATCCTTACGAAGAAGGTTGGTTGTTAAGAATTGAGCCCTCAGAAGAAGTTGATGAAGACGACGAAGACGAAGATGAAGACGATCTTGATGAGGACGAAGAGCTCGAAGAAGACGAGGAGTAGATAGTTGATCTACTTCTTCATTTGCTCTGCTATTTGGGGACTTACTTGGATCGCAATCAAAAATCAATTTCATGCTCTCGATTCTAACGTAGCGGTTTTTTACCGCTTCATCGTAGCCAGTTTAATTTTATTTGCTTACGCTAAAATAAAAAAATTACCTTTAAAATTTAATCAAAAGCAGCATTTAAATTTTGTTGCTCAAGGTTTTTTTATGTTCTGCCTTAATTATTTGTTAACCTACTGGGCTTCGCATTTAGCCCCTTCAGCACTGGTAGCACTGGCATTTACTTCTCTAATATTTTTTAATATGTTTGGCGGCCACTTCTTCTTTAATCTTAAAATTGAGAGAAAAGTTTTTATAGGCGCGTTCATTAGTCTAATCGGTATGGGTTTTATTTCTTATAACGAACTAAGTACTTACAGTTTGCACCCCCCTTCTATTATTGGCTTTATCATTAGTTTGGTGGCAACTGTTTCAGCTTCTGCAGGAAACCTATTCTCACTTAAAAACCGTGAAAAAAAAATTGCCATTACTTCTAATAATGCTTGGGGCATGCTGTATGGTTCGGGCTTAACTTTAATTTTTTGTTTAATCACACAAAGATCTTTTGTTATTCATAGCTTTGATCAAACATTTGTACTTTCTTTTATTTATTTAACTATTTTCGGTACTATTATTTCATTTGGCTCTTATCTTAAACTCATTGAAATCTTGGGTCCCTCGAAAGCAGCTTTTACCAGTGTAGTTTCGCCTGTGATAGCTGTAGGAGTTTCTCTGTTATATGAAAACTTACCTCTTACCATTTATCTTATACTTGGAATTTCTTTTTGCTTAAGTGGCAATCTTGTAGCTTTAGTTCATCCTCATCAGTTGGGGTTTAAAAAATATGCAAATTAGAGAGTTTAAGCCTACTGATATTCCTGCAGTTAAAACTTTTACCGACTTAGTTGTGGGCGCTGGTTATTACTCTATTGATGAATTGGTAGAAAACCAGAAAAAATCTATCTCATCTACCGGTGAGATTTGCTCTTTTGTTTTAGTTGACGAAAACACTCAAGAGATTATGGGTTTACGTTTAGCATTTCCGGCAGGTAATTGGGAGCATGGTAAAGGCGCTAAGTTGCGTACAGATTTATGGCCTACAGATTTGGCTCATACGGGCTACTTTCAGAGTTTGTTTGTATCACCTACTTTGCAAGGTCATGGCTGGGGGCCAAAACTTTCAGCCAGATCACTCGAAGTCTTTAAAAAATTAAATACTTCGGGCGTCGTAGCTCACTGCTGGAAAGAGTCACCAAATAACTCTTCATTAAAGTATTTATTAAATATAGGTTTTAAACCTATTGTCGAACACATCAACTACTGGATAGATGTCGATTACGTATGCGCGCTCGACGGCAATCCGTGCAGGTGCACAGCCATTGAAATGCATCTCGATTTAAGGAACAAATAAGTATGACAATTTCTTATTGGTTAGACGAATCAATTAATACAAAAAAACAATACGACGCCGTTATTATTGGCGCTGGTATTGCGGGCCTTTCAACTGCTTTTTGGCTTGAAAAAAATAATCCAAATTTAAAAATTGCTGTTATTGATAAAAATTATTTAGGCGCAGGAGCTTCTGGACGAAATGCAGGATTTATTACCTGCGGCTCATCAGAACACTTTAATAAGCTTCATAAACAATTTGGTTTAAAAAAAGCTGTCGAGATCTGGAAGTTTTCAGAACAAAACCGAGAGCTTATTAAATCTGAAATTATTGGAGAAGATCTTTCCAGCGTAGATTATTTCAATACGGGTGCTTGCACTGTAGCTCCAAGCCCTGAAGACTGGACTCGCTATCAAGATGTTTACGCAACTATGAAATCGGCTGGTATTAGCGTTGAACTTATTGATGAAAAGTATTTGGCTTCGCACTATGGTGTGCGTAATTTTTCAGGTGCCATTCAATACGCTCACGACGGTATTATTCATCCGGTTAAATTACTTAATAAAATTAAAGCTACATTAAAGAAAACTGATTTCTTTTTTGGTGAAGAAGTGTTTGAAGTAGCTGAGCCAGGGGATGCTGTACAAATTAAAACTCAAAAACATCAATTTAGTGCAGCCAAACTCTATGTTTGCCTAAATGGGTACATTCCATTCTTATTTAAAGAGTTTAAAGAGGTTATTAAACCTCAGCGCGGGCAAATTATTGTAACCGAGTCACTACCCGCATTTGTTAAAGGGCCCTGTTACTTAACTAAACACTTGTGCTACTTCCGCCAACTACCAACAGGAGAATTGCTTGTGGGTGGATTTAGAAATCACGATATCGAAGCTGAAAATACAGCGTTTGATGAATCCACAGATAAAATTCAAAAAGCTTTAACAGAATTTACGCAAAGTTATTTTCAAAATACCGCAAGTGTTAAAATTAATTATCGCTGGAGTGGCGTCATGGGTTTTTCTGAAGACGCTCAGATGATTATTGGCAAGCATCCTAAATATTCGAATATTCACATAATGGCAGGATGTTCTGGTCATGGAATGGGCTTAAGTTTTAACTCAGCCCGCGTGATGGTCGAAAACTCTTTTGGAAAAGAGCTTCCGAGCCATGTCGACATTAAAAGAATAAATTTTAACTAGCTAGTTAGTGGCTTCGCGTTCCCACACTTGTGTGCGGCCCAATAACGAAAAGCCAATAAAGCCGCGCAATTTTAATTTTTTACCATCTTCGATCAATTCAACTTTGCATGAATAGGTTTTACCATTATTGGGGTCTAATATTTCACCACCACTCCATTTGGTATCATTATCTTTTTTTAAACCATTTAGAATTTGCATGCCTATAATCAATTGATCTTTTTTATCGCCTGAGCACTTATCACATTTAGGATTTTGATCTTCGTCTGGGCCTCTAAAAAGTTTTTCGATTTTGCCGTATAGAACGCCGTCTTGTTCAAATATTTCTACGATTGATTTAGGCTTTTTTGTTTCATCATCAAT
>JBEBIK010000198.1:0-4571 GCA_040080445.1 Pseudobdellovibrio sp. | reverse complement strand
TGGGGCACTTAGACTGCTTTTATAGGCCTTTTCTTAAATGGGAACTTAACTGTTTGCTTATTCTAAAAAAAGTTTTTACATCCAAAGTTCGATACGCGTTACGTGTGAACTCTGCTATAAGGTAATTTACCAAGAACTTCATTTTGGCTTTTATTCGCAGCTTCAACCGAAAAGAAAACTCCACAAGCTTTATGAATAAACTTGCCTCCTTCAAAAATAATCGTTGCATGCCCATAATCTTTTAACCCATCGATAATTTTAGTTACTACGCTTATAAATGAACCATCGTTACTCAAGTCAGCTTTCACAACAAGTGTCTCTCCATTTTTATTATGCGAAAATATAGCACCCTGTTGCAGCTCCGAAAAATACTCCCATAATGGGTGGATAGAATCTATTTCAGGACAAAGTGGAAAGGCATTCGGTGTTAGCCAATTTTGTTGTTTTGCAACTGGAGTTAAAGAATCGACTATCAATGTTTTAAGCGAAGACTGCGGCATCCATGATCTATTTCTTAAAGGAGAAACTAATGCTTTAGGATTAGGGTCATTAAGCATTGCTTCAACTGACCCCCATTTTTTTTTGATACTCCGAAGTGTAATAGTGTTAGCTGTTAAATTCTCAAGACGGGTTACCCACCTTAGATTTTCGGCACGATTGTTACCTCTGTTGGTATCAATATGGTCAACCACATGAACTGATGACGGCTTTTCACCATAAAACGCTGTTGCTACAATTTTATGCACAACTTGACCGTTGAATCTCATATATCCGGTCGTTCTATTTTGCTTACCGAAAATCCAAACATTATCAAACTTCCGTATCTCTTCTCCAAATTTTGGTTGCCGGCAAATTGCACCGTTATCACGCACTAGATACTCTTCGCCTCTATAGCCGACGAGCACTTCTCTTTTGAAGTCGTTGATTGAAAGCTCTCGCATGTTCCCTCCCCTTGAGTTTGCAAAATTCAAATAATCGATGTAACGGTATGCTTTCACAAAAGACGTAACGTCTTCAAGAGGGTGATTTTATGAAAAAGCCGTTACAGGCCCCAAAAGAGCGGTTTCTGATTTTAAGTAAGGGTGAACTTATTGGCTGGGGAATGGATGATGTTAAAAATCTGATCAAAAATGCAAATAGGGCTAGAAAAGAAAACCTTAGGTCTAAGGAAACACTCAATACGCGGGACTTCGAGGCTGCACTTACTTGCGATTGGCTCGAACTGTTCCTCGAAAAAGGGATTACGAATGAAGTTGTAAGAAATCTGAACTCCAGACTTGGACATGTTCGCTTTATGCATGTACTTGAGCCGCCGGTTAACGGGCTCCCTTCATGGCGCCGTATAGCAAAGGGAGACGAAATTAATGACCCCGAAATTGGTGTGGCCTATGGAGTAGCTAATCTTCTCGCAATCGGGGCTTTAGATGCGTTAAAGCGTTGTAAGTTGAAAACGTGCGAAAATTTCTTTATCGGGCGCCCTGATGCTAAATGGTGCTCAGAATCGTGTGGATCAAAGCACAGAGTTACAGAAAAACGTAGACATGATAGGGCACGAAAAATATTTTAGACCGACGGGCACCAGAAAGAATTTGTTTTCTTTGGTTCGTGCGACTACATGGCTCAATACTTTGCTCATACTTTAAGAATTTTTAAGACTCAAAGTTCGATATTCCCTTGGGCCCAGACCCTAGTCATTTCAACAACTTACCAGGCTTCACTTATGCCAACTCAGTTATAAATTCATCGAGTTGGGAACGCCAATTTTTTGATTTTACTAAACCAGCTGATAAGCGGGTTTTTTTCTGAGTTAGCTAAAAGATTTCAGAATTAATAAAATAGCGCACTATAGACTTATCAAACTACTTGTCATAAATACAAATAATGTCCAAGCCTACTACTAAGAAGTACTTCAAATATAGAAGCTTAAGTTCGAAGACAGATCGGAAGTATGCTTGTGATATTTTAATCAATAACCAGCTTTACTTCGCATCTGGCGATTCATTTAACGACCCTTTTGAGTTTCATTCGATAATAGATTTTAAAGGATCCAAAAATCAAATATTAGATTACTTTGAAAAAACTGGTTTAGAAAATGACTTTTTCGAAATTTTTCATCAAATGAAAAAAATGAGCACTAAGGACTTTGATAAACAAGTGCGACCTATACTAGAATCAGTTTCTTACAATAAAATACAAGGCCTAGTTAAGAAAAGACTTAATAGTCTTGGCGTTCTATGCCTTTCGTCTGAAGAAAAAAATATTAACCTATGGTCGAATTATGCTAACTCTCACAAGGGAATCTGTTTTCAGTTTGAAAGTGTAGAAGGTAACGACTATTTTTCACAAGCAACTCTTGTTGAATATACTCCGAAAATAAATACTTTAAGCATCGCTGAAGATTATAGTGATAAAACATTAATGGACTTTTTAAAAAAAATTAGCAGAACGAAATATGAAGCATATTGGACTCATGAAAAAGAGTACCGTATTATTAAAGATAAACCTGCAGCTTATAAATTTAATCCCTTATCTCTAAAGGCAATTTATTTAGGTTGTAGATTCGACCCTAAAGATGATTTTCTAAATGTAGTAAAAAAATATAAGCCTGATTGTGAAGTTGTATATTTACAACCAGCAAAAGACTCTTATTCATTAGTAGTAAAATTTAGAAAAAATGCTGAGGATATAAATTCAGAGCATTTTAGTTAAACACACTTTTTAAGTATCTAATTTTAACTAGTTACCCGCCTGCTGCAGAACTCTGAACTATTTCTCAATCCAATTTTCTCAAAATAAACGGAACAGAATCCTCACCTAACAAATCAAACTTAACAGGAACTTCAACTCCTGCTTCTGAGCGCAACTCGTCTGGAGTTACGTTTGTTACATCAATAATTACATTAATTTCTGGAGCATCTGGGTGATCACAGTTGGCATTTGCAGCTAACTGATTTTCAACTTGGTTGAAAACGCCAGTGCAATTAATAATGATCCCGTCTGCATCGATATATACGGTAGCGTGATTGTCTGCAAAAAGTTCTAAAGTAGCTAAAACCGTCGGAAAATCTTTTGGTACTGCTAGGTATTTTCCTAGCTCAACTTGTGTGGCTGCAAAAAGTTGAGATGAGATTAACATTGATATTAATAAAACTAAAAATTTCATTTTTACCCCTAAATTGA
Organism: Pseudobdellovibrio sp.; assembly: GCA_040080445.1. Classification (GTDB taxonomy): domain Bacteria; phylum Bdellovibrionota; class Bdellovibrionia; order Bdellovibrionales; family Bdellovibrionaceae; genus Pseudobdellovibrio. Next base: position 1,391 of record JBEBIK010000198.1, on the reverse strand, counting down.
AAAAGTATGCCTACCCTTAAGCCTATTTACAGTTGATTTAAAAATAAAGCCTAATCATCACTGACGCTATAGCCAATATAAAATCTAGCCGATTGAAAATTTAATCCGCCCTACGCCTTATCCCAACTCCAATTGTAGCTTAAAATTCCTATATGCATGGCCCATCTCTAGCAGAGCCAATAACCACCATATAATTTGCTTGAAAAAGTGTCAATAATACCGTACAATGAAGGCGTGCAATAAGTTATGAATAACTTAAAGTTTCAAGTATTAAAAACTCAAAACTTTAACTATTGGTTTTCGACTCAAACAGATGTGGTACAGAGTTTAGTTTTAGCTAGGTTGCATCGGATTTCTGTAGATGGTCACTTTGGTGTGACCAATCATTTTGACGGACTCATTGAGCTTAAATGGAATTCAGGATTAAGGGTCTACACCGCACGAGTTGGCAAAACAGTAATTGTTGTTCTCGGAGGAGGAAATAAAAATGGGCAAAGTAAAGACATTAAACAAGCAAAAAAAATCCTTAACAAAATTAAAGACTCCAATATTAGAGGTTCACAACCCTTTTGATATTCAACTTGCCGATGTGTTGTTAATTAAAAGATCTGTTTTACAAGCTCTTGTAGATGGCGATGTTGAGGCTGTTCGCGATTTATTGATCGCGCACTTAAGAACGGTTAATAAATCAAAACTGGCCGCAAAAACTAAGCTGGGGCGTCAAACAATATACGACTTAATTGATAGAAATAAAGAATTTAACCCGTCTATTAAAACTTTAACTACAATTCTCGACAACTTGGCCGCTTAGAAAAAACTTAACTTTCTACAGAACTGGAAGTTACACTAACTCATGAACAGATTTAATTTCGTTATGACTCGGAGTTTTTATGTTAACGGGTAAGGTTTCTGAAACTATAGGCCAAACGCCTTTAATTAAAATCAAATCCCTTTCAGAAGCTACTGGTTGCGAAATATTCGGAAAAGCTGAATTTTTAAATCCGGGTGGAAGTGTTAAAGACCGAACAGCTTTAGGTATTATTGAACAGGCTGAAAAAGATGGGCTACTTAAACCAGGCTATACAATCGTTGAAGGCACAGCCGGCAATACCGGTATTGGGCTTGCCACGATTGCAGCTCAGAAAAATTATCGTTGCACCATCGTAATGCCGAACAACCAAGCTCAAGAAAAATATGACACTCTAGGCGCGCTAGGAGTTGAGTTAATTACCGTAGCACCTTGCGCTTTTGCTAATGAAAATCATTTTTATCATACAGCTATGCGTATCGCTCACAAACTGGTCCCTTTAATTGCGTATTAGAATAAGGCTCATATTCTGCAAATAAAGCCGACATGAAAATCCATTGTTTAAAATGCAAAGCCCCCTTCC
>JBEBIK010000197.1:0-4575 GCA_040080445.1 Pseudobdellovibrio sp. | reverse complement strand
ACTGTGGGCAGTTCTCAATGGACTCTTCAGGCGAGCAGCGATCTAGATTCGGGCTATGTACCGAGTTTAGTTATTTCTAAAAAAGATGAAATCTATGTAACCAGTCCAAAACTAACGAGAACAGGCCCTATGCACTTTCACATAGTGCATGTTAAATCAGGTCAGACTTACCCGATTATGGAACAGTTAATGATGCGCTCTGATTATGAAAAAAGTTATAATTATTATCAAAAAGGCGATACGATTTATTTTACTTTTATGAAATCCGACAGCTCTGCAAAAGTAGTTGAATTTGATTTTGAAAAATTAAGCACGCGAGTAGTTGGCGATACATTAGCTTCTGTGGCTCAACCTATTGATGTGGCTAGAAGATCAAACAATACACTATTAATGTGGAGCTATATTGGACCTCCTGACTTTACAGAGTTTAAAACTTCGGATTTAAGTCTTGTATCGTCTAGCAGCCTTAATTTTAACTTAAACTCGCAGCCACATAGGTTTGCGACCATTCAAACTGTGACCCATGATAATGGAGACATTTTTATTATTGGTAGCGGTTTTTATCAAAATTATAACTCTGTAGTTAGGGCCTTTACCTGCAATTGATCAATTCTAGACTACTCCAATTTCATAATTCTGTTTAACATGAGCTCATGAATCTAAATAAAAAAATCTTAAGTCTGCAAATATTCATATTGTGTTTTATGTCCGTTCAATTTGCGCAGGCCGATATGTTTCGTTCGACAGTATTTTCGCTTAATACAATTTACTTAGATCGCGATTATGATGATAACGGAGTAAAATCAAAATCAAAACAGACTGATACTGATTTTAGAATCATGCGGGTCGAAAAAAATTGGGCTTATGGCGCCATTTACTCTTTATCTTCGAACGATTCTTCAGATGCAGGACGCACGAGTTATGGTTTGTCTGCTGGATATTATTCAGAAAAAGATTTTTATATGAACCTACATTATTTTTTGGCGAGTAAATTTAAAAGTGGTGCTGCCGAGTACACTACAGGTAATGGTTATGAATTTGATGTTGGGTTTTTATCTAAAATAACTTCAAGTTTTTATGTAGGTCTATTGGTAGCACTTAAAAATTTTAGTTACACTGAGCAAACTGTGAGTGGAGTAACGAGTCCGATAACTGCTTCTCATAAAGAAGTAATTCCGATGTTTAGCTTTGCTATAAACTTTATGTAGTTGTTGTGAGCTGGCTCAGTTCTTTTTCTTTTACGTCTAAATTTTCCATATGAGTTAACAATACTTCTTCGGTGTTGTGAATTTGAGTAGAGAGCTTAGAAGACTCGATAGCAATTTGCTGAGCTTGCTGGCCTTGGGTTTGTAATAATTGATTATTTAATTCTTCGACATTTTTATTTAAATTAAATAAAATTTCTTCAGTTTTTAATATTTTACGCTGTAATTCTTTAATTTCAGCTGAAATTTTCTTTTGAGTTTCTTTGTAATTGAATTTTTGCTCTTTTGAAACTGGTGCCGGGCCATCAGCCATTTTTTTTATCTCGTCATTGAGGGCAAATCTTTCTTTAAGTGCGCCTTTTTCTAGGCTCCATAAATAGTCTTCATAGCTGCCGGGGTAAATTTCAACAAAGCCATCGCGTATTTCAATAATCTTGTTGGCAACTTTGTTGATAAAGCTGCGATCATGGCTCACAACTATCAAAGTTCCTTTAAAGTGGGTGAGAGCTTCTGACAGCGCTTGTACGGTGTCGAAGTCTAGATGATTTGTAGGTTCATCCATTAATAGTAAAGGCTTTTTTTGTAAAAGTATTTGGCCGAGAGCTACGCGCGTTTTTTCGCCGCCCGAAAGAACTTTTACTTTTTTGTAAATATCGTCTCCAGAAAAAAGTAAAGAGCCTGCAATATTCAATATTTCTTGCGCCAACGTATCTTTATAAGCTTTGCGTTGCAACGAATCGAGCACAGTATCTTCAAGCAAAAGGTCTTCCGTTAAGTGTTGCGCAAAATAAGAAAGCTCAACGTTGTGACCTAATTTTTTTTCGCCAGAAATCATAGGAATACGTCCTGCTATTGATTTCAGTAGGGTTGATTTGCCCGCACCATTGTAACCCACAACGCCTAAACGATTACCTCTTTCAAAACTGAGGTTTACATTTTTAAGAATAATTTTGTCAGCATAACCTAAATTAGCATTAATTAAAGAGACCACTTCTTTACCGGTTTGAATGGGCTCAGGCAAAGTAATACGACTACGCACAGGAAGAGATTTTATTTCGATGGTCTGCATTTTTTCAATTTGCTTCATGCGGCTCTGTGCCTGCTTAGCCTTTGTGGCCTTGGCTCTGAAGCGATCTACGAAATCTTGCATGTGTTTACGTTTGGCGTCTAAATTAGCGGCTTGTTGCAACTGCAACTGGCGAAGCTCAGCTTTTTGTTCGAAGTAATCGTCAATGTGGCCCGGAAATTTTATAATTTCACCAGACTCTACTTCTAAAGTATATTCTGTTGTACGTCGTAAAAATTCCCGATCGTGAGAAATTAATAAAAAAGCACCTTTGTAGTCTTGTAAAAATTTTTCAAGCGCAATAATGCTTTCTAAATCTAAAAAGTTGGTTGGCTCATCCAGTAACATTAAGTCGGGCTCTAGCCCTATAAGATAAACCAACTTCATGCGCATTCTGTAGCCGCCGCTGAGCTTAGTTAGGGGACTTTGAAAGTGATCTTCTGTCAGACCTATGCTTTTACCTATCTGTTTGAGGTCCCAAATGGGCTTAATGCATTTTTCAGTCAGGTAGGTTTCAGCGATTTGTTCCAGAGTCCAATCGGATTCTTGCTCTAGGTAACCGATACGGAGCTGGTTGGCTTTAGTAATCTCGCCGTTATCGAGAGTTTCTTCGCCTGCAATAACTTTAAAAAGCGTGGTTTTTCCTGCACCGTTGGGACCGATAACGCCGATATGCTCGTTATCGTTAACGGAAAACTGAGCCTTATCAAAAAGAATTTTTGACCCATATTGTTTAGATGCATTGTAAAGTTGTAGTAGGTTCATACTTATGCCATCCTAGCTTAAGAACTTAAATATAAAAAAGGATTTCGTATGAAAATATTATTAATTTCATGGGCTTTTATTTTTGCAAGCTCGGCCTATTCTGCTCAAAATTTTATCTTTTGCATGGAAGGGTCTCCTTCTTCATTTAATCCACAGTTAGTAACTGATGGTGTCAGTATGAATTCTAGTGCACAAACGGTATTCAATCGTTTAGTTGAGTTTAAATATGGTTCAACTGAAATTGAAGGTGGCTTAGCTGAATCATGGACGGTTTCTAAAGATAAAAAGACTTTTACGTTTAAGTTAAGAAAGAATGTGCCATTTCACTCAAATGCATTCTTTACTCCAACACGCATGTTTAATGCTGACGATGTAGTTTATACATTTAAATCGCAATTAGACACTAAGCACCCATTGTCGATTCCAGCTGCCAACTACGAATACTTCAAAGCAATGGAACTTGATCAACTCATCGTTGATATCAAAAAAGTTGACGACTACACAGTTTCATTTGTTTTAAAAAGACCAGAAGCTCCTTTCTTAGCTAACTTAGCAATGGACTTCGCAAGTATCCAATCTGAAGAGTACGCAAAATCATTAGTTAAATCGGGAAAAGGTTTAAAAACTCTTGAAACAGCACCCATCGGTACTGGCCCTTTCTTATTTAAATCATACCAAAAAGATTCGGCAGTTCGCTTTAAAGCTTTTGAAAAGTACTACAAAGGTAAACCGAAAATTGAAAATTTAGTTTTTGTAATTGTAACGGATTCGACAGTTCGTTTACAAAAAATGAAATCTGGCGAATGCCATGTAATGAGCGAACCTCAACCTCAAGACTTAGAGCAAATCAAAGCTTTAAAAAATGTTAAATTGATGTCGACTGAAGGTCTTAATGTAAGTTACGTAGCATTCAACGTAGAAAAGAAACCTTTTGATAATTTAAAAGTGCGCGAAGCTTTAACAATGGCGATGAATCAAAAATCGTATGTTGATTTAATTTATCGAAATCAAGGAACTGCTGCTAAAAACCCAATCCCTCCAACTATGTGGTCTTATAATAATTCAACACCTTCAAGTGTATACGATGTAGAAAAGGCTAAAAAGTTATTAGCTGAAGCTGGTTACCCTAAAGGTTTCGAAACCGAATTGTGGACTTTACCAGTATCTCGCCCTTATTTACCTAACGGAAAAAAATTAGGTGAGTTGATGCAAGCCGATCTTGCTAAAATTGGTGTTAAAGTAAAATTAATTACTTTTGACTGGCCAGTATACTTAGAGAAATCTAAAAAAGGTGATCACCCAATGATACAATTGGGCTGGACTGGCGATAACGGCGACCCTGATAACTTCATGAATGTTCTTTTAGGTTGTGGCGCAATTAAAGCTGGAAGTAACTTATCTCGTTGGTGTGATAAAGAATTCGATACGCTTTTACAAAAAGCTAAAGAAGATTCTAACCAAGCTGTAAGAACTGGTTTTTATCAAAAAGCTCAAGCGGTATTCAACAAACAAAAACCTTGGTACCCAATTGCTCATGCT